>JAXVQY010000246.1:0-3246 GCA_037303805.1 bacterium
TCTCGGTGCGCCGGGAGGCAGAGCATTGCCCTGAAGATCCAGTTCGTTGTTGGCAAGTTCCTGTACCCACCCGTGGAATCCGTCGAGACGTCGGCGGAATTCGGTATTTCCGGCAAGATCGTTTATTTGGGTTTCAAATTCTGTCGAACCGGGTTGAATCCCCGTCTTTTCTCCCAGCCAGTCAAAGATGATGTCCCGGGAACGTTCCATGGAGACAATCTGTCCCTGCATGGCATCAAGAATTTCAGCAAGGGCAGGTTCCTCTGTCCGGGAACGTTCTGCTATGTCGGCAGGAACGATAAGCAGCGCGTCCATGGACTCTATCGACAGTTCCCTATCCGGCGATGCCTGCATGGGAGCATCGTTCCTGTCATCTTCCACGTCCTCCAGAAAATAAAAGCGAAGCCAGTGTTCGTATCGCATGGCTTCCAGAAAAAGGTCGGCAAAGGACTCCGTCATTGTTGTTCTCCTTGTCATGAAGTTTCCGGAAGGGACACCATTTTTCTAAAGGCACGGGCAGAGATGTCAAGCATATTTCAGAAGCCGGATGCGGTCGTGTTTTGGGGTATGTGCCGACGTATGACAGTGCTCGGAAATCGCTGCACTGACTATGATGGTCTGCCGGGCATCCGGTGTGCAGTAATGAAAGAAGGCTCGCCGTTTTTACGGACGGTATGTAGTCTGCCTTTTCCGCATGTAGTCTGCCTTTTCCGCGAGAATAGTTCGGAACTTTTCCGGACTGCCGACGGCCTTCCGTACGGAGCTTGCCATTTGTCGACACCTTTGGCACTATAAAAAGACTTCACCAAGGGGGTTACGATGGATTTTCTTCCTATCAGGCGCGCGCTTCTGAGCGTGACGCATAAGGACGGACTCGCGGAATTTGCCGCATTTCTCCATAAGAAAGGGGTTGAGCTGGTCTCCACCGGCGGAACCATGAAATTTTTGAAGGATCAGGGCCTCCCCGTGATCGCCGTCAGCGAAGTCACCGGTTTTCCCGAAATCCTCAACGGCCGTGTAAAGACGTTGAATCCTCGTATTCATGGCGGCATTCTTGCCAACAAGGACGTGCCGGAACACATGAAGACGCTGGAAGAACTGAATATCAAGCCTTTTGATCTTGTGGTCGTGAATCTGTATGACTTCAAGTCCGCATTGGAAAAGCATCTTGATCCCGCCGCTATGGTGGAGGAAATCGATATCGGCGGCCCCTGCCTGCTGCGTGCTTCTTCCAAAAACTTCAACAGCATTCTCGTTCTTTCGGATCCTTCCTACTATGCCGAGGCCATGAAAGAGATCGAGAAGGGCGGTGTAAGTCTCGAGTTCCGTCGTCGCATGGCTGCCGCCACCTTCCGCACGACTTCCAATTACGACGATATGATCGCCACCTGGATGGCCGGAGGCGTACAATAGCCGCCCGGGTCGAAGGTAATACCGCCGGTCTGAAGCCCAGTGAACTGAAGGCTCTCAACAGACTGGGGCAGCGCCGCTACTCGCCGCATGGGGGCTACAGCTCCGAGCAGGCAAGAGAACTGGCAGCGCTGTCCCGGCTGCTTTCCCGTCAGATAGGCCTCGCGCTGGACAGACAAGGCCGGGTCAGCATGGTCATTGTCGGGGATGCTTCTTCCATTCTTATTCCCGAACTTCCCCATGTTCGTACGGGCGCGGGCCGTTTGCGCGGTCTGCGCCTTCTGCATACGCATCTTGTTCCTGAAGGCCTTTCTCATGAAGACCTGATGGATCTTCTTTTTCTCCGTCTTGATTCCGTCAGCGTACTCACCGTGGATGACTGGGGGCAACCCGGTATGTTTCAGAGTGCGCATCTCATGCCCCCCGCTCCGGGGCAGGAGGATTCCGGTTATACCGTCGGTGATATGCTTCCGTGGGATCGCGTGGATACGGATTTCACACGACAGGCAGAAACGCTGGAGGAAGAGTTCGGCCGGGTTCTCGACGATGCCGTGAGTACCGGCGAAAAGGACGAAGGAGAGCGTGCCGTACTGGTTTCCGTTTCGCTCGCCCCCCGTGCCGTACAGGAGAGGCATCTGTCTGAACTCGCCGAACTTGCCAGAACTGCAGGCGTCAAGGTGACGGGGACCATGATTCAGCGTGTGGCCGCCATTCATCCCCGACATATTCTCGGACAGACGAAGCTGGCGGAACTGGAAGTGCTGGCGCTTCAGGGCCAGGCATCTCTGGTCATTTTCGACGGGGAACTGAGCCCGGCTCAGCTCAACAGTCTTTCGGAGCTGACGGAACGCCGCGTGATGGACAGGACGCAGCTCATACTTGATATTTTTGCCCGTCACGCCGTTACTCGGGCAGGCAAACTGCAGGTGGAAATGGCGCAGCTGCAGTATTCATTGCCGCGCCTTGCCGGACGTCATCGGTCTCTCGATCGTCTTGCTGGCGGTATTTTCGGCAACAAAGGCCGAGGCGAAACCAAGCTCGAGCTGGAACGTCGCCGTATCCGGGAACGGATTACCCGCATCCGCAGGGATCTTGAGGAACTCAGACGTCAGAGATTCCATACCAGAGCTCGAAGGGCGAGGCAGGGACTGCCTCTGGCCGCGCTTGTGGGATACACCAATGCCGGAAAGTCCACCTTGCTCAATGCTCTGACAAAGGCGGAGGTGCTGGCGGAAAACAAGTTGTTCGCCACTCTTGATCCGACGACGCGACGTCTGCGTTTTCCCAGGGAGAGGGAACTCGTTCTGGCGGATACCGTGGGGTTCATTCGCTCTCTTCCCAGAGAACTGACGGAAGCTTTCCGCGCTACGCTGGAGGAACTCGAGGCTGCTGATCTGCTTATTCATGTGGTGGACGCCTCTCATCCTGAACGTGATCAGCAGATGGAGTCTGTGGAACGTATTCTCGCGGAAATGGAGCTTCAGCATATTCCGCGCATTACTCTTCTGAACAAGTGGGATGCCGTGCCTGTAAGTGACAGAGTTCCTTTGCTTCTTGATAAACCGGACGCCATACCTGTTTCCGCTTTGACGGGTACGGGCCTGGAAAAGGCCGCAGCTGCCATTGAACGGCAGATGTTCGATGAAGGAGCCTGGCAGCGACGCGATCCGCAGACTTGGGAGGAATTTGAGAAAAGAGGCAAGGCAAGAAAAAAACGTGTTGAAGAGGAAAAAATGCTTGACGACACCGAGCCTTTTAGATAACTAACACCAACGCAGTACGTCCCCATCGTCTAGCCGGCCCAGGACAGCGGCCTTTCACGCCGTCAACGGCGGT
>JAXVQY010000247.1:0-17456 GCA_037303805.1 bacterium
AGTTATGCAGTCAGAGCTCAAACAGACAGATCAGACGAGCAAGAAATATCTCGTTCCCGCCGTGATGAAGGCCTTCGATATCATCGAGTTCATTTCGGAGAGGGGACAGGCTTCTCTGACGGATATCTATAAGGAGCTCAATCTGCCCAAGACGTCGGCCTATCAGATCATCAATACCCTGCAGGAGCGCGGCTATCTGCTGTACAGCCCGGACAAGGGCAGCTATTCGCTCAGTTTCCGTTTTCTGGGACTGGGCAATCGGGTACTTGCGGGTCTGGATCTTCGGGATGAGGCTCAGCCCATTCTTCAGAAGCTCATGGCCGACGTGCGGCAGACCTGCCATCTGGCCGTTCTGGAAGGTTTTGATGCCGTATATCTGGCCAAGGCCTTCTATACCGGATCGGCCGTCATCAACTCGTGGGTCGGAAAAAGGCTCAATCTGCAGACGACGGCCATGGGCCGCGTACTGCTGGCCTGGAAGGATCCGGAGCAGGTGCTTGCGCTGCTTCATCGCAATCCTCCGGTACAGCGTACCCCGAAAACCATTCTTGATCCGTTGAAGTTCATGGAGACGCTTCCCCTGGTGCGCGAACGCGGCTGGGCGGAGGAAAACGGAGAAAATGTCGTGGGACTGCGCTGCATCGCTGCGCCGGTACGCAATGTGTCCGGGCGTGTCGTGGCGGCCATGGGCATTTCCGGTCTCAGCGCGGAACTTACGGATCAGGCTCTTCCTGCCATGTCCATGCGGCTGCTTCAGGCAGCCGACGAACTATCCCGTCGCCTCGGTCATCTGCCGGGCTGAACAACTAATTCGGAGGCATAACATCATGTCGTGCGAAGATGATTTTCCCTTTCGCAGCAGCCGCTGGTTTCTGCCCAATACGATGAGGGCATTTGCCCACCGGCAGCGCGCGCTTCAGATGGGATTCCGCAAAAAGGATTTCATGAACAAGCCCATCATAGGCATCATCAATACCTGGAGCGATCTCTCCACCTGTCACGGTCATCTTCGTGAACGTGCCAATGATGTTCGGAAGGGCATCTGGATGGCCGGCGGCGTCCCCATGGAACTGCCGGTCATGGGCCTGGGCGAAGTGGTGCAGAAGCCCACGACCATGCTGTACCGCAATCTGCTGGCCATAGAAGTGGAAGAGAATATCCGCAGCCATCCCATCGACGGCGTCGTTCTTCTGGGCGGTTGCGACAAGACCACGGTTGGCCTGCTCATGGGTGCCATCAGCGCCGGTGTGCCCTGCCTGTTCATGCCTGCCGGTCCCATGCTTGCCTCCACATGGAGAGGCGAACTCATAGGCACCGGAACGCATACCCGCAAATTCTGGGATGAACTGCGTGCGGGAACCATCACCATGGCTCAGTGGGAGGAATTCGAAGCCGTCAGCTGCCGTTCGCACGGCACCTGCAACACCATGGGAACAGCCTCCACCATGACCAGCCTGACGGAAGCTCTGGGCCTTGCCCTTCCCGGTTCCGTATGCATTCCCGCGGTGGATGCCGCACATGTCCGCATGGCCGTGGACTGCGGCGAACGTATTGTGGAAATGGTGAAGGAAGGTCTTGTGCCTTCCCGCATCATTACCAGACAGTCCATGCTCAACGCGGCCGTCGTGAACATGGCTCTCGGCGGTTCCACCAATGCTGCCGTGCATCTGATGGCCGTGGCCGAACGTGCGGGCGTGGAATTTTCTCTGGACGATATGGATGCGGCGGGTCGCCGTGTCCCCGTCATCGTCAACCTGTTGCCCGCCGGTAAATACCTCATGGAGCATCTCTACAACGCCGGAGGCATTCCGGCCGTGGAGAGTGTGATTCGTGACTATCTGGATCTTTCCGTCCTGACCTGCACGGGCAAGACGCTGGGTGAGAACATTGCCGGCGCCAAGGTGCTGGATGAGGACGTCATTCATCCGCTGTCCGAGCCTATTGCCGAAGGCGAGGCTCTGGCGGTTCTGCACGGCAATCTTGCGCCGAACGGTGCGGTCATCAAGGCCAGCGCAGCTTCTCCTTCGCTGTTCCGTCACAAGGGCAGAGCGGTGGTGTTTGAAAACATCCGCGAAATGTACGCGCACATCGACGATCCCGATCTTGATGTGGATGAGAACTGCGTGCTCGTGCTCAAGAACGGCGGCCCCGTGGGTGCCCCCGGCATGCCGGAGTGGGGCGGACTTCCCATTCCCCGCAAGCTGCTGCAGAAGGGAATCCGCGACATGGTGCGCATTTCCGATGCGCGCATGAGCGGTACGCATTTCGGCACCGTTGTTCTTCATGTCTGCCCGGAAGCGGCCGTGGGCGGTCCTCTGGCGCTGGTGCAGAACGGTGACGAGATTCTTCTGGATGTGCCGAACCGCCGTCTGGAACTTCTTGTGGACGAAAAGGAGCTGGCCAGACGCCGCGAGGCATGGAAGGCTCCGGAATTTCCCGAAAAACGCGGTTACGTGGCCATGTATCGCGCGCATGTGACGCAGGCCGATCGCGGATGTGACTTTGACTTCCTGGAAGGTTCGGAGGCTCTGCCCGAACCGGAAATCTACTGATTCCCAATGTACATAACCCGGACTTCGTGTCCGGGTCTGCCGACGCGGAATATCCGCATTTCGAGAATAGGAGGTTTTCATGTTCAAAGGTCTCTGCCGTTCCGTTCTTATCGCCGGTCTGGTATTGGGCATTTCCAGCATTCCCGCCGATGCCGCTCCTAAGTTTCCACGCCGCAACATCACACTTATCGTGCCTTCCGGGCCCGGCGGCGGCTGCGATCTCGTCGCCCGCAATTTTGCGACCTACTTTGAAAAGTACATCGGAAAGACCGTGGTCGTCTCCGACCGTGACGGCGGCGGCGGTACGGTCGGAACCAGTGCGCTGGTTCACTCCCGTCCCGACGGCTATACCATGGGCGTCACCGTCATCGGATCCATTCTGATGCAGCCTCTTTACGGAAGCACGGACTATACCAAGGACGACATGCGTCCTCTGGCCTCCATCACCCGTGTTCCGTCCATGATCGTGGTGAACAAGGCCAGCGGTATCAAGAATTATGACGAATTCGTCGCCTGGGCCAAGGCTCATCCCGGCGAACTGAAGATTTCCGTGGCAGCGGCCAAGGGCCTGCCGCATCTGTCCGTGGAAAGCTTTGTGCGCACTGTCGGCATCGACGTGAAGGTAATGCCCTACAAGGGTGCCAACCCCGCGGTAGCCGCCTGCCTCGGCGGTCATGCGCAGGCTTTTGTGGGCGGTCCCTCGGAAACCCTGATTCACTGCCAGAGCGGTGAGATGATTCCCATTGCCGTGTTCACGGATGAACGTCTTCCCGAGTTCCCCGATACTCCCACCTTCAAGGAAAAGGGTTGCGACGTCAGCTGGTCCGTGTGGCGCGGTCTGGCGGTTCCCAAGGATACGCCCGACGATGTGTGCAAGATTCTCGAAGAGGCCATTGCCAAGACCGTGGTCGACGAGGACTATCTTGCCGGTCTGAAGAAGGTCGGTGAAGATCCTGCCTACAAGAATGCGGCCGACACCAAGGCCATGTGGCAGGAAGAGGGCGCCATGCTTGAGCAGCTGATCAAGGACCTCGGCTACTATATGCAGAACAGACGCAAGTAAGGTACGGAGCGGGCGGCGAATGTTTTTGCCGCCCGCTTTGACGGAGCCAGTCATGCAAAAACGGATCGACATCTTTTTTTCTCTTTTCTTCATGGTGTTCTGCGCGGTGTCCTGGATGCAGATCCTGGATCTGCCGCCTGCGGACGACAGCGGCGACGCGGGCATGGGCTTTTTCCCTTCCTTCTGCGTGCTCTGCATCCTGCTGTTTTCCCTTATCCTGCTCGGCCGTACTCTGATTTTCCGAGGTGTAGGGGGCAAGGCACCGTCTCCTCTCAGCCGGGAATCCCGCATGCGTCTTGCCGGTGTGCTCGTGCTGATGCTCGTGTACAGCCTGGCCTACGAATGGATCGGATTCTATATTTCCACATGGCTTTTCGGGGCGGCGCTGCTGCTGTTCATCGGTGAAAGACGGCCGCTTGTGGTGGCTCTCTATCCTGCGGCGCTTACCCTGTTTGTCTATGCGGGCTTTGTCGAGCTTCTCGGCGTGGTGCTCCCGGTCGGCGAGCTCATGTACGAACTGTTCCCCTCTTTCTTCTGATACGCACTGTTCACGGCACGTTTTTCTGCGACGCCTGTTTATTCGATAGGATTATACTATGGACTGGAACGCTGTTCTGACCGTTCTGTCGCCTTCCATGCTGCTCATCATAGCGCTGGGTACGTTCGGAGGCATAGTCATCGGCGCACTGCCCGGGCTCACGGCAACCATGGGTGTAGCCCTGCTGGTTCCCATGACCTTCGGCATGCATCCCGTGGCCGGGCTTTCCATGCTGATGGGCATTTACGTGGGAGCCATTTATGGCGGCTGCATTTCCGCCATTCTTCTGAAAACTCCGGGAACGCCCTCGTCGGCCGCAACCACGCTGGACGGTTATCCCATGGCCCAGAAAGGTGAGGCCGGCAAGGCGCTCGGCATGGCGACGCTGGCTTCCGGCATAGGCGGCCTGATCAGCGCCGTCGTGCTCATCGGCATGGCTCCTCAGCTGGCCCGCCTCGCGCTGATGTTCGGGCCTGCGGAATATTTTGCTCTGGCCGTGTTCGGGCTTACCATCATTGCTTCTCTTTCCTCCGATATCCTGAAAGGCATGCTCATCGGCTGCGTCGGCATGCTGCTCTCCACGGTGGGCAACGACCCGGTTTCCGGATTCAGCCGCTTTACCTTCGATATTTCCAATCTGGCCAGCGGCATTGCCTTCATTCCCGCGCTCATCGGTTTGTTCGCCATTTCGGAAGTGCTGGTGCAGCTGGATAATCTGAAGTCCGAAAACGTGGCTTCCCAGCGATTCAGCGGCCTGTTCCCTTCGAAAGAAGAGTGGAAGCAGAGCTGGAAAACTCTGATACGCGGTTCGTTCATCGGCACCATCATCGGCATCATTCCCGGTACGGGTGCCAATATCGCATCGTGGCTCAGCTATAACGAGGCCAGACGTACCTCGAAGCATCCCGAAAAGTTCGGTACCGGTATTGCCGAAGGCGTGGCGGCTACCGAATCGGCCAACAACGCCGTGTGCGGCGGTGCGCTTGTGCCTCTGCTGACGCTCGGTATTCCCGGTGACTCCGTGACGGCAGTGTTCCTCGGCGGTCTCATCATTCACGGTCTGGCTCCCGGTCCCCGTCTGTTCATCGATCATCCCGACATCATTTCCGGTCTGTTCACCGGCATCATCGTCGCCAACATCTTTATGGTAATTCTGGGCCTCGTGGCCGTGAAATTCTCGGCCAAGCTGCTGAACATTCCCAAGAAACTCCTGCTGACGGCCATACTCATCTTCTGCTTCATCGGTTCGTATTCCATCAATCAGAATCCGCTGGATATCATAACCATGCTGGTGTTCGGCATCATCGGCTATATCTGCCAGCGGTATAATTTCAGCCAGTCGGCGCTGTGCATCGCCATGATTCTCGGTCCCATTGCCGAACAGAACATGCGTCTTGCCCTCATGGATTCCAACATGAGCCCCATGATCTTCTTCACGAGACCCATCAGTCTGGTGTTCATGATCCTTGCCGCTCTGTCTTTTGTGGTTCCCGTGTACAAGGCTGCCCGCCGTCTTGTGACCGAATCCCGATAAATCCCCCCCTTCCTCCAGAGCGGAGCCGGGGCTTTCCACAAGGGGCAGTAAAGTCCCGTCGAAAGCCCCCGGCTTCCCATGAACATTGCAACCAAGGAATATTCCGATGCAAGGAAAACGTCTTCACGGCATGATCAGTGCCGCGCTTTCTCCGGTCACCCACGATGGGCATTATGATTATGGTCTGGTCAAGCCGTATGTCGACTGGCTGGTGGAAACCGGGTGTGACTGTGTGTTCGCCCTGGGATCCACCGGAGCTTTCCCCGTTCTGAGCACGGAAGAGCGCAAGCAGTTCGCGGAAGGATTCATCAAGGCCGTGGACGGCCGTGTTCCGCTCTGCGTTCATGTAGGCTCGACCTCGGAAGAGCAGGCTCTGGATCTCGCCAGGCATGCGGGTGCCGCAGGCGCCGATGCCGTTGCGGCCGTGCCGCCGTACTATTACCGCTACTCTCTCGCCTGTCAGACGGAATACTTTGCCCGCCTGGCCGCCGTGAATCCCGAATTGCCCTTCTACATTTACAACATTCCCAGCTTCACGGGACAGGACATCACGCCTGCCGCCATTGTCAAAATGCGGGAGCGCATTCCCAATCTGGCGGGGGTGAAGGACACCACGCAGGATTATCCCCGCTATGTCGATTACTGCGACGTGCTGGGAGAAGATTTCGACTGCCTCATGGGTAGCGACGCCATGTGTCTGGCGGCTCTTCAGACCGGCGGCGCCGGAGGTATCTGCGCCATGGCCGCGCATAATCCGGAACTCATGGTGGAACTCTTCCGTGCCTATCACGAGGGCAATATGGACAGGGCCAGAAAGCTGCAGTTCCTTTCCGCCAGAATGCGTCTGCTCATGCAGTCGCTTCCGTTCATGTCCACGCGCATAGAAATTCTGCGTCTGCGCGGAGTTCTCGACAGCGGCTTCAAGGCTCCGTTCCTGCCTCTCGACAAGGAGCAGTCGACCCGTCTTGAGCAGAGTCTGGCCAAACTTCAGGATGAGTTCGAATTCCCGATTCTCAAGGCCTGATCCCAGAACGCATCAGCGCGTTGCAGAAGCCGACAGAAGATCCGTAAAGGACCTCTGTCGGCTTCTGTCGTTTCGGAGAGAGAACGGATTTCGCCTTTGAACGGCTCGGAGGCGGTCTGTTTATACGGCGACAACATGGACACGCATCGGGCCGGAGGCTCGTATTCCGGCGATATGTCTTCAAAATGTTGTTGAGCATCTTGGCGGCGTTATGTATCCTTCCGGATACGGAAGTATTTTTCCGTCGCTGGGAACGGAAAAGGTATTCTTCCTTTTATAACGGAGAAAAATATGAAAACTCTGCAGTGTGATGTCGTTGTCGTGGGCGGAGGCCCGGCCGGCACCTTTGCGGCTGTAAAGGCCGTGGAAAACGGAGCCGACGTCATCCTGGTCGATAAGGCCTATGTCGGTAAGAGCGGCTGTGGTACCTTCGGAGCCGGATCGTTCAAGGCGTATCTCAAGGAAGAAGATTCCCTTGATCTGTGGTACGGAAAGGCCGTGGAAGAAGGCTTTTACATCAATGATCAGGACTGGCTGAAGAAGCATTTCGACACCATCGGCGACAGAGTGAAGGAACTGGAGTCCTGGGGCGTGGTCTTCGAGAAGAACGAGGACGGTTCCTATCGCCGTATCGAAGGTCAGGGCTCCTCGGACAAGCGTCCCATCAAGACGCTCATGTTCCACGGGCCGCAGTTCATGGAAGTCATGCGCAGAGTCTGCAAGGAAAAGGGCGTGACCATCGTGGATCGAGTCATGGTCGACGCGCTGCTCCATGAGAAAGGGAATCCCCGCGTCATACGCGGCGTGGTGGGCTTTCACGGTGTGACCGGAGAAATGTATGTGGTGAAGGCGAAAGCCGTAGTTCTCACCACCGGAGCTCAGGCCTACAAGTCGCATTATGCCGACCTCCACATGGAAACGGGCGACGCCCACATCATGGGACTTGAGGCCGGTGCGGCGCTTGCCAACTACGAATTCAACTGCCATCAGCTTACGCACGGCAAGTTTGCCACGCACGGCATGAATGTGTCCCAGGGCCTCGGTGCCAAGTTCGTCAATGCCCTCGGAGAGGACTTCACCGCCAAGTACGATCCGGAATATGCGTCCCACGGCAATTTGTGGCGCATTTCCGCGTCCATGGCCATGGAAGTGCATTTCGGACGCGGGCCGCTGTATTTCGACTATTCTTCCTATACGCCCAAGGACTGGGAACTTTTTGAACGGACGCTGCCTCTCATGTATCGCTCCTACGAACAGGCGGGATATGTGGACAAGAACCGTCATGTGGTTCAGGGCAAGCTGAGCTGGGTGTCGGCGCTCATCGGCAATGTGGGGTTCGGCGGAGGTCTGTATATCGACATCGACGGCCGCACGACGCTGGAAGGTCTCTATGCCGCCGGCGACGCCTCCTACGGTCCCACCTCCGGTGTGGAAGGCTTCTGTGCCTATGCCATGCCGGCCGCTTCCACCACCGGAGCCGCCGTGGGGGAAGCCAGTGCAAAATATGCCCGTACCGTGGGTGAAGTCGATGTGGACGAGGATGAGATCCGGGCGGTCGTGAAGAAGCTGTCCGAACCGCTGGAGCATCCGCAGGGCGTGGATCCTTCCCATGTGGTCATTGCCGTGCAGGAAGCGCTCTTCCCTTACGACGTCTATATTCTGCGCACGGAAGAGAAAATGCTTGCCGCTCTGAACCGCATCCGGGAAATCAAGAAGTACGATGTACCTCGTCTTCGTGCTCTGGACGCCCACGGACTGCGTTTTGCCCTTGAGGCGCGGAACATGGTGCTGAGTGCGGAAGTCATGCTGACCGCCGCCCTGTACCGCAAGGAGAGTCGGGGATCTCATCTGCGTCTCGACTATCCTGAAATCGACAATGAGAACTGGTTGAAGTGGATTCTCGTGGAACAGAAGGACGGCGAGCTGGCGCTGAGCACGAAGGATATTCCCATAGATCGCTATCCTCTTCGTCCCGAACACAAGCGTGAGCTTCATGCTTCCATTGCCGCAGCCAGAAAACTCGGGGAGAAAATATAATGGGCATTCGTCATATAGATTACGACAAGTGTGTTCGCTGCGGCCGCTGTATTACCTACTGCCCGCAGGATGTGCTGCGTGCCGATGATGAGAAGCGTCCGGTCATCACCTATCTTCAGGACTGCCAGTCCTGTTTTCTGTGTGAAAAGTATTGTCCGGCAGGAGCTATTTCCGTTTCTGCCGACAGGGAACGGCGCCCCATTCTGCCGTGGAAAATCTGAAGGAATCAGGCCGGGCCGTCCGGAACGACGGCTCGGCCCTTCTGCGGCCATGCCGGAACAACGACGGAGACAAAATCATGATCGCCAATATGCCCACTTCAACATTTCTTCTCTATATCGGCGCTTTTCTGGTGCAGTTCGTGTTTGTCATAGGTTACGGAATCTGGTGGTGCCTTCAGGGAAGACCCCGCTCCGGCGGGAAGGATAAACGGAACTGATAAGGGGCGCACGCCATGATGATTGCCATTCTTGTCATATACTTCGGACTGATGTTGTTCATCGGATACCTTGCCTCCCGTAAGGTGAGGGATTCCAGAGATTATTTTCTCGGCGGAAAGGGCTTCGGACCTTGGTTTACGGCGTTCAAGTTCGCAGCCACGTGGGAAAGCGGCGTGAAGCTGGTCGGCAGTCCCGGCATGGCCTGGAATGCCGGATGGTCCTCTCTGGCCATGGGCATTGGCACGCCTCTGTGTTACTTTTTTTCGTTCCGTGTGTTCGGACAGCGTCTTAAGCTGGCTTTTGACCATTTTAATGTGCTGACCCTGCCGCAGATGCTGGAAAAGCGCTACGGAAGTCGGGCCATACGCATCGTGGCCGCCGTGGCTATTCTTATAGGGCTCGGCGGTTCTCTCGTGGCGCAGTTCAAGGCCACGGGGGAAATTTTTTCCACCATCCTCGGTCTGGATTACATGTCGGGACTGTTCATCGGGGCCGTCGTCGTAGGTGTCTACTGCGTCATGGGCGGTTATCTGGCTTCCGTATGGACCGATTTTCTTCAGGGCATCATCATGGTGCTCGGTTCCATAGCCATTTTTTCGGCGACGGCGCAGGCGGCGTTCGGAGGACTTTCCCTTGATCTTCTGCCGCAGCTCAATGCGGCACTCGGATCCATTGACCCCAATCTGCTCGACGTCACGGGCGGCGGCAAGATGAGCTGGTCCAATCTCTTCATCATTCTCGCCATCACCATGCTGGTGGGCATCGCCATGCCTCAGCAGAGCGTCGCCATATTCTCCATGAGGGATGTGCGCACGGCTCGTGTGGCCATGATCGTGTGCGTGGTGTTCTCCGCCGTTCTTGCGTGGACGCTGGCCACCACCGGCATGATGAGTCATCTCGTTCTGGAGCCGGGAGAAGTGAAGAATCCCGATATGGTTATTCCTCTCCTCATTCCCAAGGTCCTTTCGCCTCTGACGGGCGGCATCTATCTGGCCGCCGTGCTGGCTGCCATCATGTCCACCGTAAGCGGCTCCATCGTGGTGGCGGCATCCTCTCTGACGGAAGATATCTTCAAGCTGGCCATTCCCCGCCTCTACAACCGGCACCCCATGTTCTACAACCGTGCCGGAGCCGCCTTCTTCGTGCTTCTGCCGCTGCTTTTCGCCATCAAGCCTCCGACCATCATTTTCTGGATCGGTGTGTTTGCCTTCGGTTTTCTCGTGTTTACGTTCCTCATGCCCATGATCGGCGTCATCCTCATTCCCCGTGCCTCACGACAGGCTGCACTGGCGCAGATGGTCAGCATCATGATCATCATTCCCGTATGGACCATCTGGCTGCAGAAGCCGACGGGTATTCCCGCGCTGCTGGTCGGACTCGTGGGGGCTCCGCTTATTTTCTTTGCGGTCAACGCCGTGTACGGAAAGCGGGAACCTGATCCTGAAGTCCGGGCTTTGTGGGAAAAGTTCCGGCAGCTCTGACGGTTCTGATTTCTGATGTCGCGGGCCTTTCGTCTTCCTGATGGACAGGGGAAGCGAAAGGCCCGTTTTCATGAGTATGACGGGACTTTTTCCTTAAAGACTGTTGCGGGACTGAGGGCGACGCAAACGTCCCACACCCAGCCTATCCGGAAACGAGTTCTGTTTTCCGGCAGATCCCTTCGTGTTCCGTAGGGGAATGGGGATAGTTTCTGACGGAGGAGAGGGGGAGAATATCATGCATACCGTCACGTTGTGTTCCTCCGGCCTGGAGTGGGACGAGGAAAGTCTTGTTTCCCGATATGCCTTTCTGCGTCGGAGACGGAGTGAAGTCAGCCTGGATCTTTTGTATTATCCCTACTGGCTGTTTCATGTCCGGGGCACGGCTGCCTGGCGCTTTTTCGGGCATCGCCCTCTGGAAATGCTTCTTGTTGTCGATGCGCGATCGGGCAGGTGTCAGCGCGTATCCTCCGTTCCTCGTTTTTATGAGGAAAAACTGCTCTTCGAACAGGAAGGGGCAGAAGAGGCCTTTTTGCCCGCCACCCTGGAAGCGGAAAACGGAACAAGGCGGCTTTCCGCCCATGTGGCACCTTTTTTGCTGGACGGTAAGATGGCTGAACAGAGCGCGGAGACGTTTGCTCTTGCGTCATGGGGCAGACGCTGCAATCTTCCGCTCGGTCCGCGTGCGGATATTTCCTGCACGGAGAAAAATTCCTTTTTTCTATATAAGCCGTTCTGGATCATGAGACCGAACAGTAGCGGGACTCAGGACAAGGAAAAAATGTTTGTTTTTGATGCCACCACGGGCCTTGGCGGTGTGTCCGAATATTGGAACGTAGTGGAATATATTCTTGACAGGCAGAAAAGACAGGCAGGAACGGTTCAGACGGCCTCTTGACGCAAATGGTGATGGTTGATGGTGAGAATTTCGAAGAGAAATTCATACGGATTCCGTTTCAGGAGACTTGACAACAAGGAGATACGACACAAACAGAGGGCGTCATGACAGGCAACATTCATTTAAGCTGGACTGCTGTTGTCCGTCAGGAGCTGTCGATCGAGACGTCAGCCGAAATCCCGAAGAGAATGCACGTGCGGTGGAAAAACTGAAGGAAAAGGGCGGAAAAGCCTTCGGTATCTGCGCGGATCTCAAGGACATCTCCAGGATGGATAAGCTGTTCGACGAAGTTCTTGGCAAGTTCGGCCGGATTGATGTACTGTTCAGCAATGCTTCCGTGGCACGCCGTCAGCCTTTGTGGGAGGTGACGCCCGAAGACTATGATTATCTCATGGATATCAATCTCCGGGGAACTTTTTCAGTGCGCTCAAGTGCGCCCGGATCATGAGAGAGCAGGGATTCGGGAAGATAGTCTGCACGACATCCCTGCTGTCGTTTGTCATTCAGAAGGACAGGGGTGTCTATGCCATGACCAAGGCTGCCTCTGCCCACATGGTGCGAAGCATGGCTGTGGAATTCGGACCGTTCGGCATTACCGTGAACGGCATAGCTCCGGGGCTTACTCTGACGGATCTCAACCGAAAGCGTTTTGAGGAAAAACCCGAGGAACTCGCCGACATGGTCTCGCGCATAGCGGTAGGCCATCCGGCCTGCCCTGCGGATTTTGCCGGAATAGCGGTATTTCTTGCATCTGATGCTTCGAATCATCTCAACGGCGCCGTGATTCCCGTGGACGGAGGCGAGAGCTGTCTGTAACGAGGGCTGCCGGAACCTTTGATGGTGTCTTCAGGCATAAGGTCGAAGACCGGCAGCACGGTGCAAAAGGTGGGGAGGCACAGAGCCATGGATGATCTGATCACGGCCTGCTGCGTAGTTGCCTTCGGATGGTTCTGGGGCGGCATGTTCAGCGGAATATGCGGCATAGGCGCCGTCATGATAGCCATGCCGCTGACGACGTTTGTGGTATCGTCCTCGGAAAGCGTGCTGATCTCCAGCCTTGTGGGAATGTATTCAAGCATTCACATGGGAGTGGCCTATCGGAAGGCATGTGTATGGCGTGAGATCCGTGATCTGGTCATCGGCGTCATTCCCGGATGCATTCTCGGAGGACTGGTGCTGAAGGTTGCTCCGGCCCAGATGCTTCAGATCATGATCAGCGGAGTTCTGGCCTGCTTTGTGCTCATGCAGATGTTTCACCGGTTTGCGACATGGTCGCTGCCGGATTCCGTGGCCCTGGGGATCCTTGTCGGTGTGATTTGCGGATTCGTCAGCTCCTCGGTGACCATGGTCGGTGCTCCGCTGGGCATCTATGTGCTGCTTCGTCACTGGGATCCGGACCGTGCACGCGGGAACATGAGTGTATTTTATATTTTTACAGGTATCGGCTCTGTCGTGGTTCAGGCCGTCGCAGGGCTGTACAACATGCATCTGATTCAGATTGCGCTGGCAGGGGTCGTCGCCTGCGCCGTCGGTCAGAGTATAGGCATCCGTCTGGGAAAGCATCTGAGTCAGCAGCTCTTTCGCAGGTTGCTCATAGGTTTTCTCGGCATATCCGCAGTAACGCTGTTTGTCCGGGCCGTGTGAGACAGATGCCGATGCGTCTGGTCTTGCTATACCCAGAGCATGTTGGCCGTGAAAGGGCGGACTTCCGCATCGGAAGAGTCCGCGGCAAGGTGCTCTTCCACGGCATTGATCAGACGGGCCGCTTTTTCCGTGAACCGTTCAAGAGCATTGACGAGGCGGGGAGTGCTGAGCGTTTCCGCATCCAGTCCGAGGGAGAATATCAGCGTGCGGGTCGGGGCGTACAGGCCCAGGTGACCGCCGCCCAGTGCCGTTCCGAAAAGATCGGTTTCCAGAAGAAACTCGTACATACCGGGGGAGACCTCGGAAGAGAGTTTTCCGACGCTGCAGTAAAGGATGAGTCTGTCGTCGGATTCCATGTATTCAAGACCGATGGAAAGCCCCTTGAGGCTGATTTTCGTCATGCCGGAGGCATCGAGAGCAGCGGAGGGAATGCCTGTTTCGGCAAGCAGATCGTTGATGCGGCTGAGTGACATACTATATTCCTGTGCTGTTGTATGAGGCATGTTTCGGCAGCGTATGCCGCCGTCGAGACGTCATGCGGGAGTCCGTCATCGGCACGTCGGAGTTCCGCCTGTGCGGGATGATGAAGGTCATGCGGGGATCTGATCCTCCCCAGGAAGAGGAATGCTCAGAGGGGCATCGGTGCGTATGCGGGAGAAGGAAGCGTTTCTTGCATACTGGAAAGCCGCCAGCCCCGGAGACCAGTTTTTTGCGATATCGGACGGCGCCACGTTTTTGATGCTGATCCGGACGGGGACATAGGAATCAAAGGAAGCCAGCAGCCTATGTGCTTCTTTGAGAGCATCTTCCCGTTCTTTTTCCCGGCCGGACATGCGGGCTTTGATGAACAGTGCCCGGGTCTTTTCCAGAACATCGGACCTGATGGTTCGATGAACGGTCAGTCTGGCAGTGGGAGGCAGGCCGCGCAGGAGTTTTTCCAGCGCGTCGGAGAAAGCCGGGTTCTCTGAAAGGTGAGACCGTACCGTCGCCGGCAGCAGCAGCCAGCGTGCAATGTCGTGCACGGCGGCGTTCTTGAGCGGACCGATCATATACTCGGATTCCACACGGCAGGACGGCATGAGTCCCTGAGGTCCGGTTTCGATCTTGAAGCGTTGTTCCGTATCCATGGTCAGGGCTTTTTTCAAGGTCGTCTTCGGACTGTCGGCCGAGATGATGCCGTGAGAAAGACCGGGGGAGGCGCTGGCCTCCAGTGTTATTTTCCCCTTGACGCCGAAAGTGGTTGTCTCTCCTGCGGCATTCTGATCGACCTGTCGTGTCACATCACCGGCTATCGTTGCACTGAGCATGGCCGATCCGGAGACGGTGAATGCTTCCTCCACCCCCAGTTTGAACAGCGACAGTCTCAGTCCTCCCGTCAGCGCTCCGGAAACGGTACGTCCGTTGATGAACCGTATCTGAGTGGCGGAAAGCCATATCGAGGGATCGTATTTTTCCCGGGAGTTGTTGTGCAGCCCGGAGTCCGGCTTCATGAAGGCGTTCAGGAAGGTTTCGCAGTCCTGCCTGTTTTTGAAGGTGAGGGCCAGACCGTTTTCGCCTTCACCCGAAAGACTGCCTTTCGACACCAGTGTAAGCGGAGTGAGCGGAAGAGCAACCTTCATGGTGGCGCCGAGCGTTGCGGCAAAACTGCCCTTGAGCATGACCTGGTAACAGTCGTTGCCGATATTGTTGACCACCATGCTGTCCTTGGCCATGAAGCCGAGACGGACGGAAAGGGGATGGGACAGGTTCACGAAATTGACCGGAGAATTCGGAGAGGAGAAGGGCGTGTACAGAACTCCCGTGTCCACCACCAGCCCGTGCGTCCGGTCGTAGACGAATCCGCTGCCGGGAAGGGAGGCTTCACGCATCAGGGCATGGATGCCTTCGGCTCTGCGGCGGTCATCGGACAGCAGAGTATTGTTGATGAAGTCTCGGGTCGTTTTCCACGCGGAGAAGCGGCTGTATCCCTGTTCACGCAGTCTTGCCTTCATCTGCTCCGACTTTTCTTTTCCGGAAAAGTCGAGAGGTGTGTTTTCGGCCTCATGGCGCAGCGACTCCTCACGCAGTGTGCCGTTGGCTGAAGTAAGCGAGGCCAGCGTCAGTTTGACGAGCTGACGGGTGAGTCCGATGTTTACGAGCACTCCCCATGTGCTGAGCTGTTCGTACACGGCATTTTTGGTGTCTTCGTCGAGAATGCTGAATGTCGTGACAGGCTGCTGCGACTCCGTAAAGACCTTGTACAGTGCTGCGGCAATAGTCTGCTGAAGGCGTCGGATATTTCCCTTGCCGAACTGCCTGAAGACGGCGGACAGGCTTTTGTCGATACCCTTTTGCAGTTCTGCCATGTCTTCGCGGTTTTTCTTGATGCGGTTCAGGGTTTCCGTCGCTTCCGTAGTGGTTCTGCCGTCGACTTCTTTTTCTTCCCTGAAGAACTGAAGAGCACGGGCGCGCGGCAGCATCTGCTCCAGCACGATTTCCAGCGTGGGAGTTTCCTTTCTGTGGCGCAGGCTGGAGGCCAGCGTAAACGGGCTGACGCCGTGCAGGGTTTCCAGAAGATTGTTTATTCTCTGTTCGAGATCCTCACGTCCGGCATCATCCTCCGGCAGAGCCGAGAGGTCCTGAAAAAGTTTTTCTATTTCCAGTACCGTCCTGCAGTTGCGAATCTGTCCGGCGCGTCTGTGCGGCCAGGTGAAATGCAGCAGCCCCTTGTCCTCGGTCATGGCCTTGATATGCGCTTCATCTTCGAATACCTGTCTGCGCAGTCGTACGGCCTCGTGTCGGTTCTGCGCCAGTGTCGTCATGGTCTGCGCATGCTCTTCGAAGCATTGCAGGTCGTCCAGGAACATCCGTTGTTTTCCCGTCTTTTCGGATATTTTCCGTCGGGCGTCGTTGGGGCTTTCATTGCCGAGTATGGCCGTATACAGAGCCTCCGTCTGACGGCGCATGGCGTCGTCGACGGCGGCGCCGTCCAGCGTCATGTCCGAGGCTCCTTCGGCAAAGCGCTCTTCCGGGCGGATGAGTCCCGTAAGATTGACGATGTGACGGTCAAGAGCCAGGTGTGCCATATACTCGGGGGAGGTCGAGTAGATGGCGCGTTCCTTGCGTCCGGAACTCAGGCTTTCGGTCATGGCCGCCTGATTTCGTATGATGTGTCCGGCTTCGGAGAGGGCTTCCTGCCCCCGGAACCCTCTGACGAAGTATCCGCATGCCCGTTCCAGTTCCCGCAGGCAGCGGGCTTTGAGAGCGGGATCATTCAGATCTCTGTCGAGATTTCCGGCATAGGCTGCTGCCTTTTCTCCCAGATGCAGATGGCGGCACCATGCCGCCGCATCGGTCATGGTCTTTTTTTCGGCATCCGTCAGGGGAAAGAGTCCTGCCTCGGCTGCCCTTTTCTGAAGAACGGCTACATGCGCAAGATGGAAGTTGAATTCCGGGATGTCGACCTTTTTGAGCAGGGCATCCACCAGTTTCGGAGTAAGCACGAAGGAGCGGGCCGAGGCGGAAAGCTCGTTGTGCATGGCTCTGGCCAGAGCGTCGGTGCGGGTTTTGCCGGACGGTCCTTCTCCGGCAAACAGAATATTCATGAGATGTCGGCTTGCGACGGTGCACTGGTGCTGGAGTTCGACTTCTTCATCATAGTCGGGAAGAAGCAGTTTTTTGAGTTCCAGAGCATCATCCGCATATTCGGGGTAGGCTCCCTGAAAGGCCATATCGACGTAGCTCATCGCTTCTCTGCGTTTCGCCGCATCCGCCAGCCCGGCTTTTGTTGTCGTATCGGCCACACCTGCGGTAAGAGCTTTGATGAGATCGTTTTTGTACTCGGGACTCGGAGCCCAGGAGAGGCCTCTTTGAAGATGCGCCAGCATGAGTTCCGGTTTCTTTCCCACGGTAAGGGACAAGCGGGCCAGACTGTACAGGGAATCGGAATCAAGAGCCGGTTCTGCGCTTTGAATACGACCGAGCTCATGGGCCATCGCACGGATAAGTCTGTTTTCCAGAATTTCCAGGTCATGGCCGACGATACCTGTTCCTGCTCCGGCACCGTTGACGGCCTCTTGAAGACTTTGCGGATTTCCTGCCGCAACATCCTGCATGTCTCTGGTTTGGGCTTTGCCGAAGTGATACAGAATGGCCATGTCGGCCAGGGTGTCCAGATTTTCAAGAGGGGGGCTGTCCCGTCTGACTTCCAGGGCGTCGATTTCGGCACTTACGCGAGCCAGATTCCTTCGACTTTCCATGCTGTTTTCC
>JAXVQY010000248.1:0-11710 GCA_037303805.1 bacterium
GTCGAGGTGCTCGGGTCCGCCGTGGGGCCGCATCCCTATCCCGTCATGGTGCGTCATTTCCAGTCCGTCATCGGTCGTGAGGCCCGTGCACAGAGCATAGAGCAGATAGGCCGTCTTCCTGATTACGCCGTGGCCTGCGTGGGCGGCGGCTCCAACTCCATAGGCATGTTTGCCGGATTCCTCGATGATGCGGAAGTGAAGCTGGTAGGTGTGGAGCCCGGCGGCAGAGGCATGGGCTACGGCCAGCATGCGGCAAGTCTCTGCAAGGGCAAGCCCGGCATTCTGCACGGTTTCAACGGATACCTGCTTCAGGATGAGAACGGCGGCGTAGCCCCGGTGTATTCCATTTCTGCCGGACTTGACTATCCCGGTGTCGGACCGGAACACTGTCAGCTCAAGGATTCCGGTCGTGCCGAATACGTTACCGTGACCGACGAGGAGGCCGTGAACGCCTTCATGACGCTTTCCCGGAAGGAAGGCATTATCCCCGCGCTGGAATCCTCCCATGCGCTGGCTCATGCCATGCGCCTTGCTCCCACGCTGGACAAGGACAAGATCATCATGGTCTGCCTTTCCGGCCGCGGCGACAAGGATGTGACGCAGATTGCCGAGCTTTTGAAGGGAAAGATGTAGTTTTTCGGCACTGAGAGTACGGAAGGTGCGCTGGTCAGGCGCACAGTCCGCACCGACATACGGAAACGACGGTGACGACGCCCGGTCGGCGGTCCGAGAAGGACCACTGACCGGGCGTTTCCCTTTATCGGTATTTGTGCTAGTCTGACGCCCTGCAAGTCGCTCCTCGTGTTTGAGAAAAGGCGGGGAGTTCCGGGCCGGACGCGGCCCTTTTCCTTCTTTTTCAAAGGCCAGCCATGAAGATTCTTCTTGACAGCGGAAGCGGCGGAAGGGCGTCGCAGCGGCTCATTGCCGATGTTTTTCTCCGGCATTTCGACAACGGCATACTGCGTCGCATGGACGATGCGGCCCTGCTTGATCTGAAAGGGCCCGTAGCCATGAGTACGGACGGGTATACCGTCACTCCTTTGTTTTTTCCCGGCGGAAGCATAGGGACCCTTGCCGTGCACGGCACGGTGAACGATGTTTCCATGCTCGGCGCACGTCCGCGGTATCTCTCCTGCGCATTCATTCTTGAGGAAGGACTGGAGCTCGACGTTCTGGAAAAAGTGGTGGCGGATATGGCCCGCGCTGCGGAAAAGGCGGGCGTGGACATCGTAACGGGCGACACCAAGGTAGTGCCGAAGGGGGCGTGTGACGGTCTGTTCATCACCACGGCCGGCGTGGGCGAGGTCATGGCGGATCCTGCACCTTCCGGCCATGCGGCCCGTCCCGGGGATGCCGTGCTTGTGAGCGGATCCATGGGCGATCACGGACTCACCGTCATGGCAAGACGCGACGGACTTACCTTTGCCGCGGATGTGGCGAGCGACAGCGCCCCTCTGAATCATATTGTGGAGCGACTCATCACGGAAGTGGGAGATATCCATGTGCTGCGCGATCCTACGAGAGGCGGTCTGGCTACCACGCTCAATGAGATTGCCGAACAGTCCGGTGTCGGCATTGTGGTGGATGAGAGTGACGTACCGGTGCACGAGAGCGTTCGCTCCGGTTGCGACGTGCTGGGACTTGACCCCCTGTATCTGGCCAACGAGGGCAAGCTCATCTGTATTCTTCCCCGTGAGAAGGCTGAGGCCGCCCTTGCGGTCATGAAGGCCTGCGAGTTCGGTTCCGAAGCGGCCGTCATAGGCGAGGTTTCGGCCGCGGAGCGGCCCCGGGTGGAACTTCGTACCTTCATGGGCGGCTCACGGCTCCTTTCCATGCTGGAAGGGGCGCAGCTGCCCCGCATCTGCTGAGGTCGTCATGCGCATTGCCGTCTGGAACACCGCCTTTCTGGGAGATTCCGTTCTGACATTGCCGCTCATCCGCGTTCTCAGAGCCGCATGGCCCGAGTCGGAGCTGGATTTTTACGTCCGCGGAGGTCTTGCCTCCCTCTATGAGGCACAGCCCGAAATCACCCGCGTGTTCTCCTGCGACAAGCGGGGGAAGGACAGAGGTCTTGCCGCCATGTTCCGCGAGGGACGCAGCATTGCCGAAAGAAAATATGATGTCTGGGTGGATGCTCATCTCAGTCTGCGGAGTTCGTATATGGCGATGGCAAGCCGCACTCCGATTCGCGTGGGCTACACGGAAGCCGCTCTTTCCCGTCTGGTGTTCACGCGGCGTGTCGGACGGCGTTTCCATGAGTTTCAGGAGATAGAACGCCTGTTGCTTCTGGCCGAAGCGCTGGATGTGCCCCGTGATGTTCTGGAGGACGAAGAGCTGCGATGGCCTGAAATAGTGCTTCCGGCCCGTGCCGTTCAGGAAGCGGAGGCATGGCTTGCTCCCCTTCCTGAAGGCAGAAAGACCGTCGGATTGCATCCGGGATCGGTATGGCCGACCAAACGCTGGACGGCGGAAGGCTTTGCCTTTATTCTGCGCCGAGCTCTGGAGCGCGGCGTCAATGTCGTGCTGCTTGCAGGGACGGGAGAGGAACAAACGGCCGCCGAGGTGCGGGATCTTGCAGGCATACGCGGAAACGAGCCGGGTTTCCTGGATCTGTCGGGCCGGACGTCGCTCCTTTCTCTGGCTGCGGTGCTGGGAAGACTGGATGACTATGTCACCAATGATTCCGGTCCCATGCATCTGGCCTGGGCTCAGCACACTCCGGTGACGGCACTGTTCGGGCCGACGGTACGCGAACTGGGATTCGCCCCTCGCGGAGAGGCGAGCTCAGTGATCGAGGTCGATCTGCCCTGTCGTCCCTGCGGGCTGCACGGTCACAAGGCATGTCCCCGGGGACATTTTGACTGCATGAAGAAAATAGACCCTGAAGTCGTGTGGCGCGATGTGGAACGCAAGATCACGGCACAGGTACAGGAATAACGATCATGTCTTCATCCAAGAACAGGCCGCTGCCGCAGAGTCTCGGCCTGCCGTTCACCGGCGCGGACAGTCACGCCCATCTTGACGACGAGCGTCTTCTGCCCGATCTTTCCGGCATGCTGGAGCGTGCTGCCGAATCCGGCGTTTCTCTTATTGTTCACATGTTTCTTCAGCATGAGCGCTATGCGGCGAACAGAGGTCTTCTTCTGGAGGCTGCCGCCGCTCTTCCCAAGGCTCCCGACATCTGTTTCGCCCGGGGACTGCATCCTGAAGACGTCCTTACGGCCGACGAGGAGGAATGGGAACATCTGGTGGATGCGGTGAAAAACGATCCGCTTGTTCGTGCCGTCGGGGAAATCGGACTGGACTATCATTACGAGGAGGGCTACTCGCCCTCGGCCCTTCAGGAGCCGTGGTTCCGCAGACAGCTCAGGCTGGCAAAGGAACTGGACAAGCCTGTCGTCATTCATTCCCGTGAGGCCTGGGACAAGGTGTTCGCCATTCTTGATGAGGAGGATATGCCGGGCAGGCCGCTTCTCTGGCACTGCTTCGGCGGAGACATCATGCGGGCGAAACAGATCATGGAGCGCGGCTGGCATATCGCTTTCGGCGGAGCGTCGACGTTCAAGGCGAACGGCGAGGTACGTGAGGCTCTGCACGCCGTGCTGCCCGAGAGGCTCATGCTGGAAACGGATTGTCCCTATCTTGCTCCCATGCCGTGGCGCGGCAAGACCAATGAACCGGCGCTGGCCGTGTTTACGGCCGAATGCCTTGCCCCGGAACTCGGCATGAGTACGGAAGAACTCTGGACGCTTACCGGGGAGAACACGCGGCGTTTCTTCGGTATGTAGGGAAGCTGGGAACGGGGCGGAATCTTTTTCCGCAGGGAAATCCGCTTCGTCACCAGCACGGAAAGAGCAATATTTTACGGGGACGGCAGAGAAAACGGTCGTCCCCGGGCGTGAGACATGGACGCTCCCTTGCGGGCGATATTGATTTTCAGGAGAGATGGATGGGTAAGCCCGGATTTCACTGCATAACTTTCGGCTGTCAGATGAACGTCAACGACTCCCAGTGGGTGGAACGTGCCCTCATGCGCCTGGGGTTTGAAGAAAAGCCTCTGGAAGAGGCCGATGTGGTGTTTCTCAATACCTGTTCCGTGCGTGAAAAGCCGGAGCAGAAAGTGTACAGCGCCCTCGGACGAGTGCAGAGGGCCAATCCGCGTGCCGTGGTAGGTGTGGCCGGGTGTGTGGCACAGCAGCTCGGTGAGGAGCTCATGCGCCGACATCCTCAGGTGCGTCTGGTCGCGGGGACCGACGGTGTTTCTTCCGTTCCTCAGGCCTTCGTCCGTCTTCTGAACGAGCCCAAGCTGAAACTTTCTTTCCTTGAATTCACCGACATCTTTCCCGACAGGGATCCCTGCCTTGTGGACGACTCGGGCAGACCGGAGCAGGAAGGTGTGACTCCCGTGGCCTATGTGAACATCATGCAGGGCTGCGACAATTTCTGCGCCTACTGCATCGTTCCTTATACGCGCGGGCCGCGCAAGTCGCGGTCAACACAGGCCGTGCTTGATGAATGTCGTTCCTGGGTGGCACGCGGAGCAGGTGATATCACGCTGCTCGGGCAGAACGTCAATGTATTCGGTAACGACAAGAGCGGCGACGGCACCTCGTTTCCCGAACTTCTGCGTCAGGTGGCGGCCATTCCGGGACTTCGCCGCATCCGTTTCGTGTCTGCCCATCCGCGGGATTTTTCTCAGGAAACCATCGACATGTTTGCCGAGCTGCCGCAGCTCTGCCCCCGTCTGCACCTGCCGCTTCAGTCCGGTTCCGACTCCATGCTGAAGAAAATGGGACGCGGCTACAACATGGAACGTTATCTTTCCGTGGTGGAAGCCCTGCGCAGAGCAAGACCCGACATGGCCCTTTCCACGGATCTCATCGTGGGATTTCCTTCCGAAACGGAAGAGGAGTTTGAAGATACGCTGAAGGCCATAGACAGCTGCGGCTTCATGTCGAGCTTTTCCTTCTGCTATTCCGACAGACCGGGTACCCGCGCCTCGGCCATGCCGTTCAAGATTCCCCATGAAGTGCAGCTCGAAAGACTGGAAAGACTGCAGAGCCTTCAGAACGAGCGTGCCGAGCAGTGGCTGCGCACCCGTGTGGGGATTGTGACGGATGTGCTTCTTGAAGGGCCCAGTCAGAGACGGACGGAAGACAACAACGAGTGGCAGGGGCGTGATCCCTGGGGTGACATGGTCAACGTGAGCATGCCTCAGGGCGAGGGGCGTCCCGGTCAGTTTGTGGACGTGAAGATAGAAAGGGCCCTCAAGCATTCGCTCAAGGCTTCGCCCGTGAAGTAGCATTCGGAGAAAAGATGGCGAGAAAGGCGGCGGAATGTCCGTTCCGCCGCCTTTCTCTTTCTTTCTCTTGATATCCTGCCGCAGGAGCCCGAACGGGGGAGGCCGACTATTTTTTATTCAGAGGCGAGGTAAGACCTGCGACTTCGGCAAGCAGCTCATACCATTTGGGAGCGCCGGGGAACACTGCGGTTTTCCGTGAAAGATCTCTGCCCTGAAGGCCGGGATAGTCGGGAGCGTAACGGAAGGCGCGGTGCACTACGTTGGCGACGGAGTTGATGTCCTTCAGTCCCAGAGGATCGGCCGTGGCATCGTTTTCCGTCAGAACGGCCTTTGCTTCTCCGTTGCCTGCAAAGGGACTGATGTATTCCCATACGACGCGCTTGTCTTCCGTCACTTCGAAAATATGTCCCGTAGCCGTGGACGTGATGAGCACATTGCCGTTGGGCAGGTGCTGTGCCGAGCCCTGATAGGCGCTGTAGAAGGAATTGAGGTTGCAGGCCGCATATTCCCATTCCACGCTGTTGTTTTCGATGTTCACCACGACGGCCCGGGAACGGTTGGCCTGCGGTCTCTGCCATCCGTTGTCGAACAGGGAAATTCTGTCGTTGCCGAGCCATGTGGCGTCGTGATTGCCGAAGAGTATCTGGCTGCCGTTGTCGCAGAAGCCGGGCAGAGGGCCTTCACCGTGGCTTGAAGGATTGCCGAAACGCCAGACTACCCGGCCTTCCGTGTCATGGTTCACGATGAAGACTTCACTGAAGTTTCGGGAACTCACGAGCACCTGATTCGTTTTTGCGTTGTAGCGTACGCTGTTTATGTGCATCCAGTCGGAGTCGCCGTAGTAGTTCTTGATGGGCAGGCGGTAGTTGATGTCGAATTCATCTCTGCCGGTACCGATGTGATCCCAGGCGTGCCATGACCAGACTTCCTTGCCGTCACTGTCCACTTCCACGATGTAGTCGGCCCACAGACCGTTGTATTCGGGCTTGTGGCCGGTGTCGTCTCCCGGTCTGGGCAGGGTTCCGGGCCTGCGGCCTTTTCCTACGGCCTCTTCATAGCTTTTGTGCTCCCATGCCACGATGAGGGTATTGCCGTTCGGCATGCGGTCGAAGGCGTGATGACTCAGTCTGTCCTCATCGTAGATTTTATGCTCCCAGACGATGTTGCCGTTCCAGTCTATTTCCTGCAGGCCGCCGGACATGCCGCCGAACGGCACTTTATTTTCGTAGCGTATGCCGCGAAGCAGGTGTCCGTCAGGCAGCAGCTCGGCATAGAGGCCGGGACGCCCGGATGTCTTCCATTCGTGAACGATGTTGCCTTCCATGTCCAGAAGGTAGGAGGACGTCGACTGCATGGGAGAGATCAGCGTATAGCCGTCCTGTGCCTTTTCTTTGTCGTACATCAGTACGCCTGTGGGAGTGGACATGCTTTCCACGGCCTTTGCCTTGCGGGGAGCCGACAAAAAAGCCGTGCCGAAGAAAGCCGCGGCCGCCAGAGCGGAAAAAACAAGACTGCTCATGGGTATCATCCTGCAAATAAGTTGAAAACAAGGGTTCTTTCCCGCACGGAAAGGCAGAGCCCCGCCGTGGGCAAGCGGGCACAGTGTTGCAGAAATCATGGGGCAAGGGAAGCGTTTTTACCGACCTCTGCCGAGAAGAGGCGAAAGGAATGGAGCCGGGTGCGCATCATGGGAAGAGAAAAGATGTTGCGCGGTTAAAAAGTGTCCCGCCCCGGCATTTGAAGAGAATGCCGAGGCGGGATCCTTGTCGTGCGGAAGATGCGCAGAGCTCAGAGGGCGACCGGAAGATCTTTCCGGTGCGACGCCGTTCTGCCTGCGATTACTTGATGTATTCCTTTTCCCACTTGGCCATGGTGCCGTCGGCCTTGATGCCGGCCATCCAGTCGTTCACAGCCTTGAGCAGATCGGGCTGATCCTTGGGCATGAGCACACCGAAGTGGTTTTCCGTGAAGGGCTTGTCCACCAGAGGAGCGGCCACCTTGGGATTATCCTTGACGTAGCGGACGGCTTCCATGGTTTCGGTAATCATGACGTCGGCCTTGCCTTCGCCTACGAGTCCGGGAATTTCGGCGTTCTGCTCGTGCATGATGAGCTGTGCCTTGGGAGTGGATTCCTTGGCGAACTTTTCATTGGTTCCGCCGGGGTTGTACATCACGCGGACGGAAGGCTGATTGACGTCGTCGAGGGACTTGAACTGACCGGCCTTGCTCTTGGTGACGAGAACGGTCTTGCCGAAGGTGAGGTACGGATCGGACATCGCCATGACCTGCTTGCGGGCATCGGTAACGGTAATGCCGCACATGGCGACGTCGAACTTGCCGGACATGGTGTCTTCCTGAAGAGTCTTCCAGGTGGTGGGCACATACTCGAGCTTTACACCGAGTTTTTTGGCCAGAGAAGCCGCCATTTCGGCATCGAAGCCTTCATACTTGCCGGTTTCCTTGTTGAGATAGCTCATGGGCTTGTAGTCGCCCGTCGAGCCGACCAGCAGTTTGCCGCTGGCTTTGATTTCCTCAAGACTGCGGGCCTGCACCGTCTGTGCGGTCAGACCGGCGGCAGCAACAACAAGCATGGACGTCATAAGAAATTTCTTGAACATGGGGAACCTCCCGTTTTGCGCCCTCAGGCGATGTTGTCTTAGAGTAGAGACTGAGAGGTCATCTGTCCAGTGCTTTTCTTGTAAGTCAATAAAGTTTTCGGAAGTCACGGGGCTGTTCCGGCCTGGGCGGTTCATCAGAAACTCTGATTCCTCGGAAAAAAGACGCAAAAGGGCGCCGGATCTTGCGAACCGGCGCCCGGGGTATTCCTAATCGGGATCCTGAAGGCTGCTAGAGCCAGCGGAACCAGTCTTTCCAGGAACCCTGCTGGTGTTCTCTGATACTCTGAGCCTCTTCCTGACGATACTTCAGATAGGCAGCCTCACCCTTGGTCCGGGCATATTCGGCTTCTTCCTTGACATCGGGATAGGTACGCACCACATGCTCGTAGCGCGTCCATGCGGCCTGATAGTTTTCCATACCCCAGAACACATTGGCAATGAATATTTCACGTTGTGCCAAGGTCTTGCGGCATGCGGCAATCTGTTCGACCGCATTTTTGCCGTATTCCGTATCGGGATATTCCTGCTGAAGCCTGGTGAAGTATTCCAGAGCCTCGTTCACGGCCGTGGCCGAGTGGTCGATGGACGTGTAGGAATTCTTCAGGGACATGCCCAGCTGATAGAGAACATAGGGGATGGCTTCATGGCGGGGATGCAGCGTCTCGAAATCCCGATAGGCTTCTGCGGCCAGAAGATATTCCCCGTCGAGATAGTGCGCGTCTGCCAGCGCCAGTTCAGCTTCTATGACATAGGGGCTGAAGGGATACTCGTCCTTGATGCGGGTGTAGTAGACGATGGCCTGCGAATAGTTCTTTTCACGCATGGCGTCATTGCCGGCCTCGAACACTTCCTGAACGGTATCATCGGGCACGGGCAGGAAATATTCGTCTACAAGGGAACAGCCGCTCAGGAAGATGGTGCAGGCAAGCATTCCCATAAGAAGCAGTTTACGCATTCCATTGCTCCAGATAAGCGGAGGCCGCAGTGGCAGCGGTGGCTCCGTCACCTACCGCGCTGCTGACCTGGCGGCAGCGCTTGGCTCGTATGTCGCCCGCGGCAAAGATGCCGGGAAGGCTGGTGCACATTTCGGCGTCTGTCAGCACGAAGCCGGAGGCGTCACGGGTAATCCGTTCGGGCAGATAGCCGCTGACCGGCTCCATGCCCACATAGATGAATATGCCGTCCGCAGCGATGACGCGGGTCTTGCCGCTTTCTCTGTGACGCACGATCACCGAGTCCATACCGGCATTGCTGCCGCGGATTTCATCGACGACGCTTCCCGTCACAAGTTCTATGTTTTCGGCTTCGCGTACCTTGGTCTGATACACCATGGCCCCGCGGAAACTGTCGCGGCGGTGCACGAGATAGACCTTGTGGACGATGCGGGAAAGGTACAGAGCTTCCTCAAGGGCGGAATTGCCGCCGCCCACGACTACCACGTCTCGGCCGCGGTAGAAGTTGCCGTCACATACGGCACAGTAGGATACACCTTTTCCGCTGAAGGCATCTTCTCCCGGCGCACCGAGTTTACGGTGATGCGCGCCGGTACAGGCGACGACGGCCTTGGCTTCCAGAGGTTCCTTGTCGGCAAGAGCAATGCGGAAGACATGACCTTCCGCCTCTTCCACGGAAAGGACCTGGCCGCGTACGCGGTCCACGGGATAGCCGGCAAGATGGGCGTCGAAGAGATCGGCCAGTTCCCAGCCCTTGATGCTCTTCGGGAAACCGGGATAGTTTTCTATTTCGGCAGTGCTGAGTATCTGCCCGCCCGGTGCGGCATTTTCGACCAGAGCAACGCTCACGCCGGAACGGACGAGATACAGGGCCGCGGTAATGCCCGCGGGCCCTGCGCCGATAACTACGGCATCGTACAGCATCAGAGAGCCTTTTCGATCATGCCGACGAGGTGGGACTTGGCCACGGCGCCGGTCACCTGGTCGACGACTTCACCGTCCTTGAAGACGATGAGCGTGGGAATGGCGCGGATGCCGAACAGGTTGGGAATGCGGGTGTTTTCATCCACGTTCACCTTGCAGACGAGCACTCTGCCTTCGTATTCGGCAGCCAGCTCTTCCACGATGGGGCCGATACCGCGGCAGGGACCGCACCAGGGAGCCCAGAAGTCAACGAGAACCGGAATGGAAGATTTGATGACGACGCTTTCAAAAGTGGCATCAGTAACGGCGGTGGACATTGGGGAACTCCTTCATAACATGGCTTGTGGGGAGCGCCGGAGCGATTTCCGGTCGCATCTCCGTCGTATCACGAAAAAAAATGATGCGGAATGATTGTAGGGGGACGGTATGCCTCTGTCAACGCAAAGAGCAGTCTTTTGCTGTTCCGCCTTCTTTCGGGAAAGGTTTTGGCAACGGCATCCTGTTCGCCCGGGCGTCATCCCGTACGGGTTTACATAGCGGTTTATTCGTACCTTAGCAAGCGGCGAGCGCACGGTGAGACTGTTTTTGTACAGTGTCGCCGGGTGATGTGCGGCATTGCAGCTTCCTTGTCCGAGAACGGATGTCCGCCTTTTATACGGTATTTCCTCGCCGATCCGAGGCATGGCTCAAAGTGTTTTCCAGTCCGGCGGAATGACCTGACCGCGGGGAATGGCAGAAAGCGAAAGATCATGGACTCTTCCGGCCATGGCCATGTGCCATCCTGCCTTGGCGATCATGACGGCGTTGTCGCCGCAGAGGGAAAGGCGGGGGATGTACAGCGGAATACCGCGTTTTTCCGCAAGTTTTGTAAATTCGGAACGGACGACGCTGTTGGCGGCCACGCCTCCGGCGACGACGATGCTCCGGGGAGGGAAAAGCTCCATGGCCCGGCAGGCCTTGATGACCAGAGTGTCCGCGATGGCGAGCAGATAGGAGGCTGCGGCGTCGCACAGCTTTTGATCAGCCTGGTCGAGACGTTCCCGGGCCGGAGTGTCTCCGGCGGGAAAATGAGCTTCAGGATGCTGGGAGAGCCAGAGGGCTCCGGCGGTCTTGAGTCCGCTGAAGCTGAAGTCCAGGTTGTCGTTGTGCGTGTAGGGACGGGGAAAAAGATGCGGATCGGCTTTGCCTTTTTTGCCGAGAGCGTCGAGAAGTGCTCCTCCGGGGTAGGGCAGACCGGCGGCTTTGGCGAACTTGTCGCAGGCTTCCCCGGCGGCGTCGTCTATGGTTTTGCCGAGCACGGTCATGTCTACGGGACTGTCCATGCGGTAGAGGTGCGTGTGTCCTCCGGAAATGAGCACGCCGAGCGCCGGCCATTGTATGTCGTTTTCGATTTCTGCGGCAAGCAGATGTCCCTGAAGATGATCGATGCCGATGAGGGGAATGTCATGCGCCATGGCCAGTGCCTTGGCAAAGGCGACACCGACCAGAAGACTGCCCATGAGTCCCGGACCTCGCGTGACGGCAATGCGGTCCACGGCTTTCCACGGATCGGGACCGAGGTCGGCCTTGCGGAAAAGACTGTCGAGAAGGGGACCGATAAGACGGGCATGTTCCCGGGAGGCCAGTTCCGGCACGACGCCGCCGAAAAGAGCATGGATATCGGCCTGACTGGAGATGACGGAGGCGCGGACACCGGTCTCGTCCACAAGGGCGAGGGCGGTTTCATCACAAGAACTTTCTATTCCCAGAACCAGCATGGATAAATCCGGAGGAGTTTGCGGCGGCCGTCCGCCGGTAGAGGTTTCTTTTATTCGTCAGCGCGGACCGTATCGGCCGTCTGCGGAAGCTGTCGGTCGGAGACGATCGTCATCTGGGGAAGATGCGGTGTCGGAGGATCGTTCCGAGGACAGAAC
>JAXVQY010000249.1:0-9423 GCA_037303805.1 bacterium
TGGGAGCCACGACGGCCGACATCGCCCGCACCATCCACGCGCATCCCACGCTGGCGGAAGGCGTCATGGAAGCCGCTGCCAACATGGCGGAATAATAAAAAATGTCCATATCGTGAAAGGAAAGCCCTTCACGGTATGGACATATACTGTCGTCCGTCGTACAAACACGTTATCGGCGGTGCGACCCGCCTAACTTTCCCAGGGCAACCGCCCTTTATCTCAAGGAGAACTCCCATGGCCAAGACTGTTGCGGAACTCAATCTTCCCGCCGACCTCAAGTACACCGACGAACACATCTGGGCCCGCGTGGACGGCGATGAAATCGTCGTCGGCGTGAGTGACTATGCCCAGGATCAGCTTGGCGAAGTGGTCTATGTCGACCTTCCTTCCGAAGGTGACAGCTTCAATGCAGGCGACGAATTCGGCGAAGTGGAATCCATCAAGTCCGTGAACAAGCTGTTCATGCCCGTGTCCGGCGAAGTCACCGCCGTCAACGGCGATCTCGATGCGACTCCCACTCTGCTCAACGCTTCCTGCTACGACAAGGGCTGGCTCATCAAGGTAAAGCCCGAAGACATGGCTTCCGTGGACAAGCTCCTTTCCGTCGACGCCTACAAGGCCACGCTGTAATCTTTTCCCTTCACTCTTTGAAGGCCGCGTCTTCCTTGGAAGATACGGCCTTTTCTTTTGTCCTATTTCAGGAATATCGCAACGGAAATCTTTCGTTCGGCAGGACGGCGACGGACTCTTTCGATAAAAAAGCACGACCGCGAACGATCACGATCGTGCTCCCAGCATCTGAAGTGCTGTACCGTCACTCCGGAAATTTATTTCTTTCCGTCAGATTCCGCTGATGCTCCGTCCTGGAGATCGGGATGAAGTTCCCCCATGGTTTCATACAGCCGCGCAAGGGAGATGAGACAATCGGCCCGGGAAGATATTTCTGCAAGTTCCGCATCGGAAAGTGCGGACTGCGCGGTCAGCAGATCGAGATAGGAACCGGACTGAAGTTCATATCTCATTTTCGCATCGGCATAGGACTCCCGGGCACTGGCCACGGCACGCTGTGAGACCTTCACCGAACGATAGGCATCCTGGGTGGAAAGCAGACTGGAGCGTACGGCATAGGCGCAGTTGTTGACGGAAGAACGAACGGCCGCTTCCAGTGCGGAAATCTGCCGCTGAGCCTGCTGCGTAAGATACATGCGCCTGCCGCTGGAAAACAGGGTCCAGTTGATGGAGAGCCCGAACTCCCCGTAGGAATAATCCTTCTTGGTGTAGCGACTGCCGGCGGCATCCAGATGACTGCCCGTGGTGGACCAGCCCAGGATCGCCGAAACCTGCGGCCAGAACTGGCTTTGGGTAATGCCCAGATCCTTGAAAGCTATTTCCACAGATTTTTTTGCCATAAGCAGATCCGGCCTGTGTTCCAGAGCCTGTCCGAGACAGGCTTCCAGAGTACGGCGAAACGGAGCTATCTCCAGATTGCCTCGATAGTCGATACGGGCGTCCGGCGGAAGATCAAGCAGCGTATTCAACCTTGTCAGCCACACGTCACGATCGTTTTCATAGCTGATGAGCAATGCCTCTGTCTGTGCAAGATCCGTTTCCGCCTGCAGGACGTCAAGACGCGGACGCAGCCCGATATTCCATGCCGTCTTGGCCATGTTGAGCTGCATTCTGGCACGCTCCAGAGAACGCTGCGTGCTGCGGATGCTTTCCAGCGCCTTCAGATAGGAAACAAAGGCTTCCTGCACGTTGGCAGTCACGGCAAGTCGCTGAGACTCCAGCTGAAGTGCCTGACGCTCTTCTTCCAGAGCCGCCTTTTGATAGGTATTGAGAAGGTTGAAACCGGTAAACAGAGGCTGACTGGCCTGGACGGTCATGGTCGTCACATTGGGTTCGTAGCGGGACGGTCTGTCCTTGCTGTAGCGAGAATAGCTGTAACTCGTATCCAGAGTAGGACCGAAGGAACTGCGAGCCGCCTTTCGGGCGGATTCCGCCGCCTGTACCGTAAACTCCGCGTTCTCTATGTCGGGATTGTTTTCCAGCGCCCGCTGTACGGCGCTTTCCATGGAGTAGCCGTCCCCGGCTTTGACGGACTGAGGCAAAAACAGTATACAGGCAAGAGCCGCGAAACATACAGGACGCCAGAACATACGGTATCTCCTTCAAATACCGGGTCACTCTAGCGCAAAAGACGGCTGCCTGTCACGCCCCCGGACCCTAGGCCGAGAGCGGGAAGGGCTATTTTTTCGTTGCATCCGGGACCGCTCAAGTTTATGAACAAGGCGGACCCATTCCCGCGCCGGCGGGGTTTCCACGTCGGCAATCTATCGGATATCTTCGGAGCACCCATGGACTACAACATTTTTTCCGTTTTTGCCAGCGCAAGTCTCGTTGCCCAGCTTATCATGGTCATCCTCATCGCGCTTTCCATCCTCAGCTGGACCGTCATCATAAGCAAGATCGTGACGCTTTCCGCCGCAGAGCGCAAGACCATTGCAGGGACCACCCGTTTTACGGATGCGTCCGATCTGCGTCAGGCCGTGCAGAGCCTCGGCGGTGATCCTTCTTCCCCGCTCTACGGCGTCGCTCAGCACGGCGTACGAGAATTCAACAACGGCAAGGAAGCCGGCGCTGACGAGGAAGTGGTCGTGGAAACCGTGCGCCGTGCTCTGAATCAGGGCGTCGGACTTGAAATCGACCGTCTGCACAAGCATCTTTCCATTCTGGCGACGGCCGCCAACACCGCCCCGTTCATCGGTCTGTTCGGTACGGTCTGGGGCATCATGACCTCGTTCCACGCCATCGGTCAGATGAAGTCCGCCTCTCTGGCCACCGTGGCTCCCGGCATTTCCGAAGCCCTTATCGCCACGGCCATCGGCCTCGGAGTGGCCGTGCCCGCCACCATCGCCTACAACATGTTTCTCGGCAAACTGGACGGTATTGAAACCCGTCTCATCAACTTTGCCGGCATATTCCTGAACCGCGTGCAGCGCGAAGTCAACGTTCACCGCTCCCGCGGCGGCGACAGGTAGGGCGCAGCCATGGCCAGAAAAAAAGGCTTCGTTTCAGAAATCAACGTGACGCCCTTCGTGGACGTCATGATGGTTCTGCTCATCATCTTCATGGTGACGGCCCCCATGATGGATTCCGGACTTGATGTGGATCTTCCTCAGGCAAAGCAGGTGGACACACTGCCCACGGACTCGGAACATCTGGTGCTCACCGTTCGTGAGGACGGCACGCTTTTCCTTGATACCTATGAAGTACAGCTGGAAGAGCTGGAAGAGCGTCTTGTCACTCTCGTCAAGGACAAGGATCGCGCGCTCTTCCTCCAGGCCGATAAAACCGTTCCTTACGGACTCGTGGTGGACGTCATGGGCCGCATCAAGGCCGCAGGCATCGAAAAACTGGGTGTGGTCGCCATGCCCTCCACGGAAAACTCCACCCCCGCGCAGTCCGGCAGTACTCAGCAGCGCCGCCGCTAGACGGCATAAATCAATCCCATGCGAATAAGCAGTCTTTTCATATCCATAGTGCTCCATCTGGCGCTGCTGGCCTTTATTCTGTATGTGCCGCTCCGGCCTCCGCTGGATATCTCGCGGCCCGTATATCAGGTCAGTCTCGTCATGGGAGCGCCGGGCGGAGAAAATCTCCCCTCGCCTGTTCTGGGAGCACGGCCTCCGGTGACCGGTAAACAGGTCGCCTCCACGGAAGAAGCCGCCAAGCCCAAGGCAGAACCCGCGCCGGCACCAAAAGCGGAAGAATCACCTGCCGCGAAACCGGAACCCAAACCGGAGCCCAAGCCGGAACCCCGGCCCGAACCCCAGAAGGATCCCGTGCAGATACCGCAGCAGGCCAAACCGGAGAAGAAGCCGGAACCCAAGCCGGAAAAGAAGCCTGCCCCGAAAGAGGAAAGCAAGTCCGCCGAAAAAAGCTCAGCCCAGCAGGACAAGAAGACCGACACCAAGCAGAGCAAAAGCAAGTCCGGCAGCAGCGGGAAGGATGCTCTGGCCGACGCGCTGGCAGATGCCCGCAAGACGGCTTCGTCCCGCAATACCGGAAAGGGAGGAGGTTCTTCCGCTTCCCGTGCTCTGGCCGATCTGGAAAAGCAGGTGAAAACCGGCGTAGGCGGAGGCGGCGGTGAAGGGGACGGCCCCGGAGGCGGCGGTATTTACGACGTATACGTGGCACAGGTCATTCTGGCCGTGCAGCCCAACTGGAGCATGCCCACCTATTCACGCAACAACATGGTTGTCCAGGTACGCATCAAGCTCGACAAGCAGGGCAATGTACTCGACTGCCATATTGAGCGCTCCTCCGGCAGGGCTGAATTCGACGCTTCGGCCGTCAATGCCATTATACGTACCAAGACTCTGCCTCCGCCGCCCACTCCGGCGCAGCAGGATCTCGTCATCAGTTTCAACTCTCTGCAGATGATGGGCCGCTGAAAGCCCGAACCAGTCTCAAGCGCCGGTTCCGATCGCTGATCGGGACCGGCTCTGGAGTTTTTATGAACATTCGTCTTCCTTTCTCCGATGTTTTTTCTCCCCGTCGCACGGGCTGTGTTTTCTGTCGCTCCGTCGCCGGGAAAACCGCCCTTGTCACTGCTGCCCTGCTGCTCCCCCTTGCAGCACCTTCGACGGCCCCGGCCTTCAACGCCGCCGCCGACAATATCGGCGGATACAGTTCTCAGGTCCTCAATCAGGTGCTTCAGGTATGGCGTCAGCCCGCCGGTTCGCGGGGAATGGCGCAGCTGGAACTGCGTATCGATCCTTCCGGGGCTCTGACCGACTGCTCCGTTCTCCGGGCATCGGCAACGCCGGCAGCCGACGCCGCTCTCTGCGTCGCCGCCCATAACGCCGCCCCCTATCCCTACCCGCCTTTCGGAGCAGAAGCCCGCGTTTCTCTGGCCGTTGCCTACGGTCCGGGCGACGGATCCACGGCATCGGCTCCCGCTCCCTCCTATGCCGAAACCCTGCGTCAGGCCATAGCCCCTCACGTTATTGTGCCTCATGGGCTTTCCGGATCCTGGACGACTGTGGTACTACTGGACATCTGGGCCGACGGTACCATCCGTGACTGCCGCATAAGCAGTTCCTCCGGCAATGCCGAAGTCGACAATGCCGTCATGTCCGCCGTGCGCACCCCCGGAGTCATTTCCCTGCCTCCCGAACATACGGAACAGAGAGTCTCCCTTTCCTTCACCCTCAGCGCCCGCTGATATCCAGCCTGCCTTTCGAGGAACCATTCATGCGCAGTTCACGCCTCACCATCATTTTTCTGGCCGCGTTCTTCCTCTGTCTCGTGACCGCCCCCGTCGGCCCTTCCGTGACAGCGGCTCTGGCTGCGTCGGACACGGCTCAACAGACGGACAAGGCCCCCGCAGACAAGCAGCCCGACGCCAAGGAAGAGGCGGAGGCCGCTGCCAAAGCCAAGGCGGAAAGTGAAGCCAAGGCCGCGGAGGAGGCCAAAAAAGCGGAAGAGGCTCGTGCTGCCGAAGCTGCAAAAAGCGTACAGCAGGCATGGGATGCCCTGCTGGCCACGCACAATGCTCAACTTGCAGGCATCATAGAGCACGCCCAGACCCTCAAGGACGGGCTCTCCGATCTCACCAACGATACCAACCAGAGCATCTCTCTGCTGGAACAGGAATTTCAGAAACTTGATGCACTCTCACAGGCTACGGGAAGCATGCCTTCCGATCTTACCGTGCTTGTGGAACGCTTCCATCGCATCAAGGAACGTATCCAGGCGCTCATCAAGCCTCTTCAGAATACGCAGGCCGAACTGGAAAAGGAAAAACAGGCTCTCACCCTGCTGGAAAAATCGCTCTCCGGCCAGGGAACGGAAGTAAGCGGCAAGTTGTCGAGCCGTCTCAGGGAGGCCAACAAGAATATTTCCAACCTCCAGACAAGGTATGACCGGATCATCGATCCTGCACTTGAGCTCATCACGCAGGTGCAGGAGCGTATCGACGAGGTCATGAAAAATATGCCTACGCTCTGGAACAACTACTATTTCCAGTCCTCCGGCCATTTCTACGACGTTGTGGCATGGGGCAGGGACATACGCAATCTCGGTTCGCTGGAGGAACTTTTCTCCCTTCGGCTGACAACGGAACTTCCCAGCAGCATGGATGCCTTCTTCTCCATGCTCCTGCGTATTGCCAGTGCGCTGCTGTTTTTTGCGCTCTTCGGTTTTGCGCTGCGTCATACGGCCCGCAAACGTCTCCCGGAGCAGATGCAGGGCGGCGTGGACAGAGCCATGCGCAACAGCGCCATCTGGATAGCTGTCGGCGTTTCCATTCACCTTTCGGCATGGGACGACGGCAAACTCTATCAGATCGTGGCAACGCTCGGTACCATGTGTCTGTGCTGGGGGCAGATGCTTCTGGCCTGGGATCTCTATGAATTCGAGAATCCGAACAGATCCCGGCTTTCTCCTCTGTGGCCCATGTTCCCGCCGCTGCTCATAGGCATGGTGCTGCTCAACTTCGATCCCTTCCCGCTGTTCATCTGCGTGGCGTGGGTCGTCGTCCAGGCCGTGGATCTGTGGCAAACCCGCCGCCTGCCTCTGCCGCCTCAGCCTCTGCCCCGCGCCATCATGAGGCTCTACACCGTCCAGCTCTGGATAACGCTGGTCATAAGCCTTCTGGGCTTCTCGCGCCTGTCCATTCTCATCAGCATGTGCTTCACCTCCATTACGGTGACCATCATGCTCTGCGTATCCCTGTTCAAGGTAGAGCACCTCATAGAATCGCATCTGCCCAAGGAAGGCACCATCGCCGTCATGGCCAGCCTTGCCATGGCGCTCATCATGCCTGTGGTGCTGCTCATCTCCGTCATGGCGGCCGTGCTCTGGATCATGGCCTATCCCGGCGGCTACTTCCTGCTTCAGCACATGGCTACGCTGGGCTTCAATATCGGCGACGTCTCTCTGAACGCCATGCAGATTCTCAGCATCTTCATCGCGTTCTACCTCACAAGAGCCCTGCTTGCCGTGGGCAACACCTTCATGGCCGGCATGCAGGCCCAGATATCCCGTATCTCCGTCTCCCTGCTCGCCCCCATGCAGGTCATCTATAAATGCCTGTTGTGGGCTCTGTTCGGGCTGTACGCCCTCAAGGCTCTGGGATTCAACCTTTCGAGTCTGTCCATGATCGCCGGCGGTCTTTCCGTGGGTATCGGTATCGGTCTTCAGAACATGGTGCAGAACTTCACCAGCGGACTTTCCGTTATTTTCGGTCAGACCATCCGTGAAGGCGACGTAGTGGAAGTCGGCGCCATCACCGGTGTGGTCAAGAAAATCAACATCCGCTCCACCATGGTGGAAACCTTCGACAACGCCATCATCTTTATTCCCAATTCCAGCTTTCTGAACAGCACGTTCACCAACTGGACACATAACAACCGTCGCGTACGCAAGGAAATCGCCGTCGGCGTAGCTTACGGTTCCGATGTAAACCACTGCCTTGCTCTGCTTCTGAAAATAGCGCGTGAGCACCCGAAAGTTCTCTTCTATCCCGAACCGACGTCCTACTTCGTCAACTTCGGCGCCAGTTCTCTGGACCTCATTCTCCGCTTCTGGGTACGCGAATATAACGACGGACTGGCCATCACTTCCGACATCCGTCTGAAAATCAACGAGATCTTTGCCGCTGAAGGTATAGAAATCTCCTTCCCCCAGCTCGACGTACACATGCGCAACGATAATGAGGAAGCTCCTGCCGCAGTTGTGGAAAACATCGAAAAGGTACAGCCCGAAGAAAACAACAGGACTACGGCCTAAATCGGCTGCCGCATCCTCCCCCTGCGGAACATTCTGAAAGCAAAAGCCCGTCCGATGAAATCGGACGGGCTTTTTATCTATCGGAAAAAGCTGATTGCTGACGATCAAGGCGTTTCAAGACGGATCCATGCCGCACATCATCTTCACGCGGCTGCACCACCATCTTCATGGAAGATCTTTCATTGCACGCCCTTCCCGTACACCGGCCCTCTTTCCGGCGTTGTCCGTACCTATTTGCCGCGCAAGCTGCGTGCATAGGCATGTATGCCGTTGGCCATTCCCTGTGCAATACGCTGCCTGTGCTTGCTGGTCTTCAGACGGGCCGCTTCCTTTTTGTTGGTGCTGTAACCGATTTCTACAAGCACACTCGGCATGGAAGACCCCACAAGGACAAAAAACGGAGCGCCCTTCACTCCGCCGTCATGTGTGGAAGCACCATTTTTCTTCAAATAGCTCAACGTATTGTTCTGAATTCTCTCCGCAAGCCTGCGGGATTCCGTAGTACGGGCGCCCGTCAATATTTCGGTGAGGATCTTATCCATGTCCCCGAGACGTCCGCTGTCGGCATTTTCCACCATGGCCAGACGACTCACGGAACTGCTGCGGGCAAAATCGAGAATATACGTTTCCAGCCCGCTGATGGCGGTATTTTCCGAAGCATTCACATGAATGGAAACAAAAAGATCGCCTTTCTTGCTGCTGCTGAACCTCACACGCTCGGCCAACGAAACCCAGGTATTACCGGTTCGTGTCATATACACCTTGTAGCCCAGCTTTTCCAATATGGTTTTCAGACGCTTGGCCACATCCAGATTGACATCCTGCTCCACCACACCGTTGTGCATGGCGCCGGGATCACGCCCTCCATGTCCCGGATCAATAATAATCGTGCGTACGGAGAGTCCGAGCTGGGCGGCCAGCATGTGTGCCCCGGCCCCTTTCGGTCTTGTGACAGGCGTACCGGAGCGACCGGACGATGAAGAAGAGGCACTGCTCTTTCCACCGGATTTACCGTCCATTTCCTCCCGATATTCAGCAGCGATTTTCGCATGATCGGCCCTGAAATACCGCCGGGCAATATGCTCGAGATGGACGCGAGCCTTTTTCTGATCATTCAAAAGTTCATTGTGCACTACTGCCGCGCGGAAAAGAGCATCATCGGCCAACGCGCTGGACGGGTACTTTTTTGCCGACTGCTCATAAACGGACGCGGCCTTTCGGGCATCCGTCGCCGATTTCGTCACACGGGCCTTTTCCTCCAGGGCTACGCCGCACCGGAACAGCGCTGCCACACGCAGGTTCCACTTGGGATTGTTGTCGTACGCTTCAAGAAATGCATCAGCACAGGCCTGCCAGGAATTGGCGCCAGCCTTTCCTGACTGAAGACGGGCAAGCTGAGCCTTGGCTCTTTCATAGTCGGGAGGATTGGCGGCCAGAGCCCCGGCAGGGACGCAAAACAACAGGCAGCTGATCAAAAAGAAAAGGATAAAAAGGCGATGTTTCTGGGACATGAAATAAATACCGAAATTTTTTTCCATTGTTCAGCACAGCGTTATCGCTGTCAATGGAAAAACGGCATTTGTAACAAAAAGGTTCTGCCACACACCGTCGTACGGCCACGACATG
>JAXVQY010000250.1:0-8320 GCA_037303805.1 bacterium
CCTGCGCTCAAGACCGCACAGCTGCTTGAAGAGCTGCGCACGCTGGAAAAAGAATCGGCTCTGACGGCGGCAAGGCGAGAAAGTCTGACTCATGAACGCCATTTCTGGAGCCGGCAGCCCGCGCTTTCCCCCGATGACGGAGCACAGGACAGACAGGCGCACATCGTTGCCGGACATCTGGAAACTCTGGCCGTCAAGGATGCGGAACTGTCCGCCTCTCTTCTTGACCTGGCCGAAAGAAAAAAGGCTGTGGAAAACACGTTGAATGCTCTGGGGCCCCAGAATAAAAACGTGCGGGAATGCGTGCTTGATGTTTCGGACACGGGCAGAGAACCCGTGCTTGTACGCTGGTCATACTACCTGAACGACGCCGGCTGGGAACCCCGATACCGGGTACAGGCTCTTCAGGACGCCGGAAAGGTGCTCATCACCATGGAAGCCGTCGTCAGACAGGGCAGCGGCATGGACTGGGACGGTGTGGAAACCGTGCTTTCGTCCAGCGAGGATTTCCGCAGCGTGACGCCGCCGCCCCTGCCCGACTGGGTACTCGGCGGCGAACGCCTCCCGGCGGCGCCAAGATCCATGAATCTTCTCGCCGCACGGGCTCCCGCCATGGACGAGGCGGCCGTGGTTGCCAAGGCTTCCCCGATATCCCATGCCTCGGGGCTGCGCTGGTCGCTGGGCACCGTAGATATTCCCGCCGGAGCGCTGACGACGCGCCCCGTGGACGATCACAGCTTCGATGCCGCATTCTTCCGCCTCATCCGTCCCACGGAAGACGACAGGGCATGGATAACGGCCACGCTTGAGGAAGATTCCCTGCCCCTTCTACCTGCCGGTCAGGCCACGTTTCTGGTGGACGGTGTGGAAAACGCCCGCAGTGTGCTCCGCATTGCTCCCGGAGACCGTACCGTTTCCTTCGGCATCGACCAGCTCATCGGCGTGAAAAAACATGATCTGCCCACACAGGGAGAACAGAGTCCGGCCGGCACGAAAACCACGCAGTGGCGCTGGAGAACGGACATCACCAACGGTCATGACAAAGCCGTGGATGTGCGCGTGGAAGCGGCAGCTCCCATTCTGCGCGACACGCGTATGACGGAAAAGGTAAAAAGCAAGCCCGCCGCAGACTTCGACGAGGAACATTCCCGCCATGAATGGCGTCTGGAAGTCCCGGCTCTCCGAACGATAAGCATCGTCCATGAGGTGACCGTCACCGCTCCGATCGACACGACGACAACACACTGACCCTTTCCGAAAAGGCGGCAGGCACGAACAAGGCCTGTCGCCTTTTACGATGCTCCCGTCTTCTCCATGCGGGGGCTATGCCTTCCCCGTCCTGTCTGAGGCACGACAAGCTCCGGCGTCCGTCCGCAGCAGTCCGATCTTGCAGATGCCGTCTCTTTCCCCGCTGCGGGACTGAAGACGGCGCCGATGCCCGTCTGTCGGGCATTGACAAGTGTTTTCCCGGAAGGGTATCTTCCAGAAGATTTCCTGCGGGTACAGCCCGCCTTTTTTCATCCTTAAAATTCCCGCATGCTTATGAAACAGACGATCGGCATTCGCTTCAGCCAGTACGGACAGGTGCTTGCATGCCTGTATGATGCCGGGGACGACGCGCCCCTCACCGTGGGCGAAAGCGCCATGGTCACAACGGAACGCGGTCTGAACTGCGGCCAGGTGGTCTGGCAGAGACCTTGGCAGGAAGACATGGAACAGGCTCTCAAGGCCGCCAATGTGGCCGTGCAGAACATGGGCAGCTCCGACGGCGACGAAGACGGCGACGGCAACGCCCCGAACTCTCCCATGCCTTCGGCCCGACGCGCCAGCGAGGAAGAACGGCTCATGGCGCAGGACAATGCCGTGCTTTCCCGGGAGGCCTACCAGTTCTGCCGCCGCTGCATTGCCGAACGCAAGCTCGACATGAAGCTGGTAGACGTGGAAATCCTGTTCGACCGCAGCAAGATGGTCTTTTTTTTCACTGCTCCCACGCGCATCGACTTCCGTGATCTGGTCAAGGACCTTGTGCGCCAGTACCGTACACGCATTGAACTGAGACAGATAGGCGTGCGTCACGAGACGCAGATGCTCGGAGCCCTCGGCAACTGCGGTATGGTCTGCTGCTGCCGTCGCTACCTGCACAAGTTTGCCCCCGTGACCATCAAGATGGCCAAGGAACAGAATCTGTTTCTCAATCCCGCAAAAATTTCCGGCATCTGCGGCCGCCTGCTCTGCTGCCTGAGCTATGAACAGGAAAACTACGACGCCTTCCACCGCAGCTGCCCCCGTCTCGGCAAACGTTATCAGACCTCCGACGGTCCCATGCGTGTTCTGCGCAGCAACATGTTCCGCAATTCCGTGGTAGTCCTTCCCGACGGCGGCCAGGAAATGGAACTGAGTCTCGACGACTGGCAGGCGCTCAAGCCCACGCGTACCGAAGGGCCGGCCTCCCCGGCCGGTAAGGAGCAGAAAACCCAGAACGGCAACGGCATGATGGTGGTTTCCGCCGCCCCGGAAACGCTGGATGACGACCTCGCCGGACTGGAACCGCCGGACGAGGCGGCGGCCCCGGTCTCCAATGAGCCCAGCATGATGAATTCCGAAGAGGCAAGCCATCGCCGCAAGCGCCCTCATCACCATCCGCAGGAAACGCACGACAAAAACCGCCGCAGCCGTCCCGCCCGGGAACCGAAGGAACGCCCCGCGGCCGAAGCCCCCGCTTCCGAACCGGAGAAACAGTAAATAGTATTCCAGACACGCCCGCGAACCTGACGAAAACAGAGCCGCGGTATATCCATGTCCGGCCGCCATGCCGCAGACCGGCTTGACCGAAGCCAAGACATCCGCCGGATGACAACTGCAGCATCAACACGCCCAAACAGGAGTTCCCGTGAAAAGTTATTACATCACAACCCCCATCTACTATGTCAACGCACGCCCTCATCTGGGTCATGCGTACTCCACCATCGTGGCCGACACGCTCAAGAGATTCCACCGCATGCTCGGAGAAGACGCGCGCATGCAGACCGGAACCGACGAACACGGGGATAAAATCGTGAAGGCCGCCACCGCCGCCGGTGTGACTCCGCAGGCTTTCGTGGACGATATTTCCAGCGTGTTCCGCAATCTTTGGCCCAAGCTCGGTATCGAAAACGACGGCTTCATCCGTACGACCGACCCCGATCACATGAAGGCCGTCCAGGTGCTTCTGCAGCGCCTCTATGACAAGGGCGACATCTACTTCGGCGAATACGGCGGCCACTACTGCTACGGCTGCGAACGTTTCTACACCGAAAAGGAACTGGAAAACGGTCTCTGCCCCCAGCATCAGACCAAGCCGGAGTATATCAGCGAGAAGAACTACTTCTTCAAGATGTCCAAATATCAGGACCAGCTTCGGCAGTACATCCTTGATCATCCCGATTTCATCCGTCCCGAACGCTACCGCAACGAAGCCCTTGCCATGCTGGAAGGCGGCGTGCTGGAAGATCTCTGTATCTCCCGTCCCAAGTCCCGCCTCACCTGGGGCATCGAACTGCCCTTCGACAAGGATTATGTGAGCTATGTATGGTTCGACGCTCTGGCAAACTACATCACGGCTCTCGGATGGCCCGACAATGAAAACGACGAGTCCGGAAACTACAGAAAGTACTGGCCCGGCGAACATCTCGTCGCCAAGGACATTCTGAAGCCTCACGGCATCTTCTGGCCCACCATGCTCATGGCCGCAGGGCTCCCGCTGTACAAGCATCTCAATGTACACGGCTACTGGCTGGTCAAGGATACCAAGATGTCCAAATCTCTGGGCAATGTGGTCGATCCGCTCAAAGCGGCCGAACATTTCGGTCTCGATGCCTTCCGCTACTTCCTCCTGCGCGAAATGAATTTCGGCTCCGACGCCTCCTACTCTCCGGAAGCCATCATCACCCGCGTGAATGCCGATCTCGCCAACGACCTCGGCAACCTGTTCAGCCGCGTGCTCTCCATGAATGCCAAGTACTTCGAGAGCAAAATTCCCGCCCTCGGCAATCAGCTCGAGGCCGACGACATTCTCTCCGAAACGACGGACAACGCCGCCGCCAACTACGTGCAGCTTTTCGGCGAACTGCGCTTCTCGCAGGCTCTGGACGCACTGTGGACCGCCATCCGCGCCATGAACAAGTATGTGGATGAACAGGCCCCCTGGACGCTGGCCAAGAACGGCGACACCGAACGTCTCGGCACCGTCATCCGCACGCTTCTGGAAAACATGTACAAGGTGGCCTACCTCATCTGGCCCGTCATGCCCACCTCTTCCGCCACCATGCAGGCTCAGCTCGGACGTCCGCAGGGTCCGCTTTCCGAAGACGCTCTGAACGACGTGCTGCGTTACCGCATGCATCTGCGCACCGGTCTCGAGATCGCATCCGCCTCGAACCTCTTCCCCCGGCTCGAAATGGAAAAGGAAGAGGCTCCCGCAAAGCCCAAGAAGGAAAAGAAAAACACAGCCCCTAAGGAAGCTCCTGCCGAAACCGGTCCCAAGGCTCCCATCGAATTTGCCGATTTCCAGAAACTCGATCTTCGAGTGGGCACCATTCTCGCTGCCGAACAGCACCCCAACGCCGACAAGCTGCTGCGCTTCGACGTGGATCTCGGCGAAGAAAAGCCCCGGCAGATCGTCTCCGGCATTGCCGCCCACTTCAAGCCCGAAGATCTGGTGGGTAAAAAGGTCGTGGTAGTGGCCAATCTGCCTCCCCGCAAGCTGCGCGGACTCGAATCCCAGGGCATGATCCTTACTGCCGAATTCAACGGCGGTCTCTCGCTGCTTACGGCCGATGCGCCGAGCGGTTCCTCCATTGCCTGATCCTGAATCATCGACAAAAAAGGGCGTTTTCCGTCGGGGAAGCGCCCTTTTTTCGTATCCGCTCTCATCCGCCGCTCTCTTGTCGGGACCTCGGCAAAGAACTTCGGCCGGCAGAAAAAGGCACAAGAAAAGGCGGAAGAGTCCCCTCTCCCGCCCATGACGCGCATGTCGAAAGGAAAGATTATACCTTCATATAGGCGAATCCGGAATTCTGAAGCTGAACCAGATCCAGTGTGGCGGACGGTACCACTTCCACGAAAGACCAGAGCATTTCCTTTTCCACATGATAGGAATTCATGGCGCACTGGCCGACATGAATCTTCAGGCCGTTGGCCACAGCTTCCTGAGCCTTGCCCAGAAGCTCGCTGTTTTCCTTCACGAGCTGCTGCACGGCAGGACCGTTGACGACCATGACGAGCTTGAAGGTTTCCGGCTCTTCCAGAGCCATGAAACCGGCCTTGGCAGCGATATCCAGAGGGGAAATCTTGTGGCGCTTGAGCAGCGCTTCCTTCTTGTAGTTGGCAGCCTGGCTGAAGGCCAGTCTGAATACGTTGGGATCATTGGCATTCACATGGATGACCAGATCAAACTTCATGATATTCTCCTTGAACCAAAGGTGTTTCATCCTTTGCCGACAGACAGGGGTGAAGGGACTCGTCATGTCGGAACCGTGCCGGCCCCCTGGAGCGCAAGGGACCCGCAAAAAGCATTTCATCGGCGTTGTCTTCTGTCAATCCATTTTTCTTGCCCGCGACTACCGTGAAAAGCCCCGCCGCTCCTCCGTCATCAGCACTTCCGAACTCAGCTGTCTCTTGATGCCGAGATGTGACACGCCTTCCGTACCGTACATGTGCCGCCTCTCCTCTGTACGGATCGTTTCCGACCGGAAATACGGATTGTCCACGCCGATACAAAAAAGTATTAGAATGGAATACTTGACAATCGTCTTTCTCAAGAGCACTTTCCATTACCTACTCCGTTGCAGGGAATTGCGGTTCTCCCTGTGACGGGGCAGACGTCAGAGGTTCGACAGTCCATCACGACGTCAGGACGAAAGCGTTTCATCCGACGCCTCCGAAGGACTTGCCGGTTCCGTTTCCGAAAAAAACGGAACAAATTCATCCTCACGGTCGGTAAAGGGCCGTGGATAACCCCGCCCCATGGAGAGGGCACTGGAGGGCCGGCGACAGCCGGATCTGTTATGTTTGGCACCCTTTATTTCTTTGGCTGCTGTGCGCTGCTTATCGCAGGTTATGCCGTGTACGGCGCCTTTGTGGAACGTGTGTTCGGGGCCGATGCGTCCCGGAAAACTCCCGTCATGACCAAAAGAGACGGTGTGGACTTCGAACCCATGCCTCTCTGGAAGCTCTACATGAGCCAGATGATCAACATTGCCGGACTGGGTCCCGTCATCGGTACCATTCTCGGCGCCCTGTACGGCCCTGTGGCTCTGCTGTGGGTGGTCTTCGGCTCCATCTTCGCCGGTGCGGTGCATGACTACATCGCCGGCATGATTTCCATACGGGAAGACGGTATCAGCTACCCCGAGATCATCGGCCGCAACCTTGGCTCGGGCGTACGAATTTTCATGGAATGCTTCACCGTCATATTCATGGTCATGGTAGGAGCCACCTTCGTACTGGCTCCGGCCGCCCTGCTGGCCAACCTGTTCCCGCATTTTCTGACCAATCTGTTCCCGTCCGCTCCGACGCTGGCGTGGAGCGTGCTTATCTTCGCCTATTACTTCGTCGCCACCATCATTCCCTTTGACCGCATCGTCAGCCGCTTCTATCCCATCGTGGGCGTCATGCTCATCTTCATGGCTCTGGGACTCATCGTGGCTCTGTTTGCCAAGGGATATACCATACTGCCCAATACGGATTTCTTCACCAACGTACATCCTTCCGGCACTCCGGTGTGGCCGATTCTGTTCATCACCATTGCCTGCGGCGCCATTTCCGGCTTCCATGCCACGCAGTCTCCTCTGCGTGCCCGCTGCATGACCAATGAAAAGCAGGGTCGCCGCGTCTTCTACGGCGCCATGATCACCGAAGGTCTGCTGGGTCTTATCTGGGCCACGCTGGCGCTCTCCTTCTATCCCGATGCGGCCACGCTTTCCTCGGCCATGGGACCGAAGGGTGCTCCTACCGTAGTCGTGCAGCAGATCGCCATTACTCTGCTCGGACCGGTGGGAGGTCTGCTCGCCATACTCGGTGTGGTTCTGCTGCCCATCAGCACCGGCGATACGGCCTTCCGCGCCGCCCGCGGCATGCTGGCCGACCGTTTCCATATCGACCAGAAGAGCGTCACCAAGCGTATTCTCACCGCCGTGCCTCTGTTCTGCGGCGGTGTGGCTCTGACCCTGCTCGACTTCCCCATCATCTGGAGATACTTCGGCTGGGCCAACCAGACCATGTCCTGCGTAAGCCTGTGGGCCTTCTCCGTATGGCTCGCCAAACATGGCCGTCTGCACTGGATCACCAGCATTCCCGCGGTGTTCATGACCACGGTATGCACGGCCTATATCTGCTACGCCCCCATCGGCTTCCGTCTTTCCATGGAAAATTCCACCATCATCGGCATCGTCGTTTCTCTCGCATGCCTGGCTCTTTTCCTGCACTTCTGCCGTACCGGCAGCGTGAGCAGCACTCCCAAGACTGCGGAATGCGCGAAGTAACAACAGCATAATCGACGCATAGACAAAAGGGCCCCTTCGAAATTTTCGAGGGGGCCCTTTTCTGCCTTTTCTGCAAAGAGGCCCCGTATCCGCAAACACGGATACGGGGCCTTGCAGACTGCTGCGGTCGGCACAGCGTCTTTTCGGACTTCGCCGAACATACGGACATCAGACGCATGTTCTCCCGACGGACTCACGAAAACATCCCGACGGCATTGACAAGCGCTCTGATGAACGCAATTACTTCAGCTTGGAGAGCAGCTCCTCACGGATGGCTTCAATGGTACCGCTGCCGTCGAGCGTGATATAGGTGGTTTCACCCTTTGCCGCAAGATCCTTGAAGTAATGGGCTGCGGCGAGAGTGCCGTTCTTTTCATCGTAATAGATATCGTGGCGCTTGTTGATGGCCGCCTCGTCCTGATCGTCGGCACGGGTCTTCAGGGCGCCGCCGCATACGCGGCAGACATCGCCGTTGGGCTTGATGGCGTCGATGAAAATGTTGTTGGGATGATTGTTGTTGTTCACGCAGAGGCGGCGACCCATGATACGTTCACGGGCAGTCTTGCGGGGCAGCAGAATCTCCACCACATAGTCGAGCTTCATGCCTTCGGCCTTGAGGGCTTCGTCCAGCTTGCGGGCCTGCTCCATGTTGCGGGGGAACCCATCCAGCAGCCAGCCCTTGTCACCCTGTCCCTTGAGGATATCCAATACCATGGGGATGGTGATTTCGTCCGGAACCAGTTCCCCCTTGTCGATGTAGGCCTTGGCCTTCTTGCCCAGTTCCGTACCGTTTCCGATGT
>JAXVQY010000251.1:0-2827 GCA_037303805.1 bacterium
GCTGATATCTGAAAGAAGTTCTGTCCGGAAGGGGAATGGCATGCTGAGGCGTCGGCAAAGAGGCGGAGGGCAGGACCGATGCAATCGGAAGAGGGGACAAGGGAGTGTGAGTATCCAGTCGGATGATGAAAAATGTATTTCGACTTGAGCAGAAGAGGGAGGCCCGCAGAAGAGCGGAACGGAATTGAGAACGCGGAGTGTGCTCGAGAAAGAGGAACAACAGAGAAGAGAAACGAAACGTCATGGTTTCATGATCGACGGATACCGGGAAAGGAACATGATGACTCGGACGGACAAGCCCAGAGTTTTCATATTTTCGACATAACCTGTATTCCGTTGTCATGATGCAACCCGTATGCGACGAAGTGGCAGGATTTTTTAGAGGCTCAGGCGGCAACGAAACGACCGGCACCTGTGATCAGGAGCTGTCGATCGGTGTGCTGTTCCGATGTATTTTTTGGAAATATATGTTTATTTGATTAAAAATCCTTGAAATTAATGAATAGTAAAGCAATACATCTCGTTATGCTCGTATAGAGATCGCATAGAGATGATGTCGAGAACCCTTCTGTCTTTGCCGATTTTTCAAAACGTCTTCTCGCATGTCCTTTTCGGATGACCAGTGATTGCTCGGGAAGTTTCGGCCTTACCTTGCAACGCTCAACAGGGAAGTCGGCAAAGTCAGTGGGACACAGTAATGTGTTCAGTCGTATGTCTCAGAGTTTTACCGGTATCGGGAACTCCACATGATCTGTTATGCTGTCTGATAGGTCAGCGTAATTATCCGAAAAAAGACGGCTATAGGAAGCATGGTTTTGCAAAACAGAGGTAAAATATAATCAACATGTTGTTATTAATGGAAAAAGTAGATGATATCCCCCTTGTATAAGTCTTTTCCTTGTCCAGATCTTCAGGATAAGGACGTTGATATTCCGAAAGGGAGCGGTTAAAGTTGGGATGTCGATAGTTCGTATAACCGCCCACAGTTCTGTTTTTAGATCATTTTTCTGTTCAAGTAAAGCAGAATTGTAGGGTAAAACTTTAAATTTGTCCAAAGTTCTATTTTTTATGTTTGTGTCCAGTCGGTTACTGCATTTATCGGCACAAAGCCGGAGAGGTGGAATTTTGGACGCGGAATATTTGCCCTATGAGTACTCTTGGAGAACGCATAAGGTTGGCTCGCGGCAATCTGTCTCAGGAGACCTTTTCACGAGCCCTCAATATCAGCAAAGGTTCTCTGGGCTTTTATGAACGGAATGAAAATCTGCCCAATACTGAAGTTGTACTAAAAATCTGTTCAAAAACAGGAGTGAGTTTGGAATGGCTTCTTACCGGTTCAGGCCCTATGCGACCGGAAGATTCGGAACTTTCCGAGGAAGAGTCCTTTTTTAACGACAACGAGTCATCACCAGCGTGTTCGTTTTGCGACCGGCTGGAAAAGCGTCTGGATCTGTTGTCGGAAGAACGTCGGGAACTCTCTGCGGAAAATCGTCGTTTATGGAAGGAAAACGCCGAGTTGCGTGAACGCTGTGCTCGTCTTGAAGAGCGTGAAAAGCAGAGCTCTTTGTTGCCCATATTAGATTCATCTCAAGCTGGCCGCTCCAGTGAGCATACGGATCACAGGTAAATCCTACAGAAGATTGACTCTGGCGAGAAGACCGGTTTCGAAGCAGGAGCTCTGTAGTTCCCCAGGAAATGATATGCTTTTGACTGGGGAATATTTGTTCAGTTGTTCCGGAGAGTTCGGTAAGGTATTCTGCTTTATCGTATTCCTTATATTCCTTGTAATGTTTCTATGAATCTTTCCGTCCAGAGAAGAGAAGATCAGAACACCGGCTTCCGATTCGAGAGGGAATGAGATTTTGCGCAGGTGTCACAGGGAGTCGAATGAGAGAATGGCCGAACAGGCCTGTTGCGGTCATGTCTTGGGATCGAACATTCATGAAGAGAAGGCGTTTGTGTTTTTTCAGCTCATTGAGTGATGCAGCGAAAGGAACAGTAGGGGAAAAAAGGTGTCTCCTGTACAACAACAGATGAGCCATCGGTCTGTGAAGCTGGGAGATTTCGCCATGAGCCGCTATAAAGTCGTGGAGCAGGTACGAGCGGTATGATGGCACTTCGGATCGTAGAGGCCGGTTTTATTTTGTTGCGGAGGAAGTGAAGGCTTTAGGGGCGTTTTTCCTGCGGTGTGACAACAGTGCTTCGGGGGGCCGATGCTCGATCAGTTCGAGGTGGAGGCCGATTTTTGTCCGGAAAACTCCGTCGGAGCAGTATACTTTCTGCGGCGACCTGATTGTGCTTGTCGGCGGCGCTGAATCAGCGGTAACGGGTCACGGGATTCCGGTTTGTCGGAGTTCTTGAAGAAACGGAGTCGTCTCGAGGCCGGAAGAAAAAGTCATTTTCAGGCGGAGCTGAGGAATAATCTGCTGAAGAGAGAATAGCGATCAATATGGAAGAGCGTGCGCGGCACGTTTCAGGTAAGGAAAAAGGCGCTTCCGTGAGGAAGCGCCTTTTCTGGTCTGCAAGGAATGCTGTCCGACAGTGTGGGAGTCGATCAACCTTACATGCCGAGCAACCGGGGCAGGAACAGCGTGATGTCGGGGAACAGAACGATGACTACGAGTGCCAGAGCGGAAGCGAGCAGCATGGGCAGCACGGGCGGGGTGATTTCTTCCATGGTGAGGTTGCTGATCTTTGCTCCCACATAGAGGTTGACGGCCACGGGCGGCGTTACCTGACCGAGAGCAAGGTTGATGGTCATCATCACGCCGAACCACACGGGATCCCAGCCGAAGTGAGCCATGATGGGCAGCAGGAAGGGCAGCAG
>JAXVQY010000252.1:0-12749 GCA_037303805.1 bacterium
CCAATGAAGGGGGCATCGGCGTCATCGCCGGGGCGATGGTAGGCATGCGCGAACCCGACGTCGCATCCAACCCCGTGGAAGCCAACATCCGCGCGCTGAGCCGTGAAATCGAGAAGGCCCGCGCCGCCACTCGCGGCATCATCGGCGTGAACGTCATGGTTGCGCTCACCACGTTTGCCGAAATGGTGCGGACGGCCATCGAGTCCCATGCCGACGTGATATTCTCCGGCGCCGGACTCCCCATGGATCTGCCCAAAATTTTTCTGGAAACCTGTGCCCAGAAGAAAGAAGAATTCCGTACCAAGCTCGTGCCCATCGTTTCTTCCGGCCGGGCCGCAACGCTGATCGCCAAAAAGTGGATGTCCAGAACCGGACTCATTCCCGATGCCTTCGTACTCGAAGGTCCCAAGGCAGGCGGGCATCTCGGCTTTTCCGAAGAGCATATCTTCGATGAGGCCTTTTCCCTCGAAAAACTGGTCTCCGGCGTGGTGGATGCCGCCAAGGCACTGGAAGACAAGGCAGGCAGAGCCGTCCCCGTCATCACCGGCGGCGGTGTCTTCAGCGGTGCCGACATCGCCAGGATGCTGGCCCTCGGCGCCTCGGGCGTACAGATGGCCACCCGTTTCGTGGCCACCCACGAATGCGACGCCGACATCCGCTTCAAGCAGGCCTACGTGAACGCCAGGGAAGAAGACGTCACCATCATTCACAGTCCCGTGGGCATGCCCGGCCGGGCTCTGAACAACGCCTTCATCGAAGCCGCACGCGAGGGAAAAAGAAAACCCTTCAAATGCGTGTTCCACTGCATCAAGACCTGTGATCCCTCGACCACGCCCTACTGCATTTCCTCTGCTCTCATCAATGCCATGAAAGGCAATCTCGACAAGGGCTTCGTGTTCTGCGGCGCCAATGTCGCCAAAGTCAAGGACATTGTATCCGTCCATGAACTTGTGGAAACTCTCCGCAAAGAATATGATGAGGCCATGGAGTCACGGGCCGCGACTTCTTCCCCGGCCTGATTCCCTCATCACCGGGGTTCAGCCCCCTCCCTCCTCCTGAAACAAAAGCGCCGTCTTTTCGACGGCGCTTTTGTCGTTTTCCGTCTTCCGGCTTTCTCCTCACAGTTTTTTTGTTTCCGATACGATCAGGCAATAAAAAGAACGAATAGTATCTATTCCGGCAGTCCGGACGCCGTTATCGTAAGGCTGACAGTCCGTTCCGCATGACAGACGATGCAAAACACGGCCACGCCGACGGAGGACCGCACCATGAACCGACGACGCTTTATGAAGACCTCACTTACGGCGGCAGCCGCCATAGCCGGAAGTGTCTTTTTCACCTCATGTCTGCCCTCGCACGCACGAGCAGACGACATCAACAGGAAGGAAGTCATGAAAATACTGGTTCTTACCGGAAGTCCGAGAGAAAACGGCAACTCCAGCATTCTGGCCGCGCAGTTCATCCGCGGTGCCCGTGAAGCCGGTCACGAGGTGACGCGATTCGACGCCGCCCTGAAAAACGTTCATCCCTGCGTGGCCTGCAACAGCTGTGGAATGGATGGTCCCTGCGTCTTTAATGACGATTTTTCCTTCGTCAGGGAACACATCATTCCGGCCGATCTCGTAGCTTTCGTCACTCCCATGTACTATTTCGGTATTTCTGCCCAGCTCAAGGCGGTCATCGACCGCTTCTACGCCATCAACGGATCCATACACACGCCGAAGCAGGCCGTACTCATGATGACCTATGCCAACAACTCCAAGCACAACGAACGTCCCATTCTCACGCATTACGAAGTACTGCTGGAATATCTCGGCTGGACGGACGCCGGACGCATCATCGCTCCCGGCGTATGGACCGCCGGTTCCATCGAACATACATCCTTCCCGGAACAGGCCTATCGTCTCGGCAAGGGGCTGCGCAGGGACGGAGCGTCATCCTTATGAACAGAAGAAGCTTTCTCGGAGTCATGGCAGGCGCGGCCCTCATCGCTGGTGCGGGGACGGGAGGAGTCATGACCTTTCTTCGTCAGAAACAGTTCGGAGCCTTGCCTGAAGGCGCGGACCTGAAACGACTCCAGGCGTCTCCGAACTACGTCGACGGAGAGTTCCGCAATCTCATTCCCCGCCCCATTCTCAGCGACGACAGCAGCTTTGCGGGGGCGCTCATCCGTTCTCTGACGGAAAAACGAACCGGCACCGTCCCGCCCTGCCCCGTTCCTTCCGTGCGTCCCGACTTCCGGGCTCAGACCCCCTCAAAGGATCTTGTCATCTGGCTGGGACATTCCTCCTTCTTTCTGCAGCTGGGAGGTCATCGACTTCTCGTCGACCCCGTGTTCAGCGACCACGCCGCTCCCGTTTCCTTCAGCACGAAAGCCTTTGCCGGAGCCTCCCCCTGCTCCGTCCATGACCTGCCGGACATCGACTGCCTGCTGATCTCCCACGATCACTGGGATCATCTGGACTACCCCACAGTCACGGAACTGAGGGACAGAACAGGGATCGTGGTCTGCGGACTGGGTACGGGAGCACATTTTCGCCGCTGGGGCTTCGACAATGCCGTCATACACGAAGCAGACTGGGGAGAAACCATAACCCTGAGCAACAGCCTGCGCATTCATCTGGTCACGGCAAGCCATTATTCCGGCCGGACATTGACGCGCAACAAGTCTCTGTGGACAGGTTTCATGCTGGAATCGCCTTCACGGCGGATCTTCTTCAGCGGCGACGGCGGTTACGGAACTCATTTTGCCGACATAGGCAAGACCTTCGGCGCACCGGATCTTGCTCTCATGGACTGCGGACAATACAATGAACGCTGGAAATACATTCACATGACGCCGGAAGAAGCCGTGCAGGCAACACAGGACATGGGTGCCGGGATGCTCCTGCCCGCCCATGCGGGAAAATTCGCCCTGGCCTACCACTCCTGGGACGATCCTTTCCGACGAGTGTACGCGGCCTCGCAGGGGAAAAATTTTGTCCTGCTGACCCCGCGCATCGGAGACATCGTCCCTCTTGAAGGAACCGCCCCTGTTTTTCCCCGCTGGTGGGAGGACATGCAGGGGGCATGATCGCCCGCATGCATGCCGGATTCCGGGAACCCCATATCCCCCGAATCCGCCCGGCCGCTACGGTCCTCCGAGGACGGAGCGACCTTCTGAGCGGAACAACGGATCTGCCCCAACACAGGTAACACTCCTGATGCTATCCGTAAAAGCCTCTCGGAGAATTCCCGACTCCTCTCTTGTCTTCCTCCCCCGTTTTCCTGTAAACTGGAAAGGACTGCGGACTGACAGTCTGAAAACTGCTTCAATGAACGGCGGAAAACATTCCGGAGACAAATTTCTCCCGATGCCGCATTCGAAAATCCGCGGTGCCAACGGAAGTCCCAGTACCCAGAACGGGAAGGCCCGATCCGTTGCCCCGGGGCTTTCGTTCCCTCGGAAGATCCTTTTCTGCGGAGGTGATGAACACATGTCGGATCAACGACGTACCGCCCAGCTGCACGAAGGGCTGAAAGAAAAACTGCTGCTGCATCTGGATGCCCCCCGTCTTCTTCCCACGGCCATAGACGGTCTGAACCTCGTCCGTCGGGAAGAGGAAAGCGCACCGGAAAAATGCTTTGAAAAGCCTCTGGTCGGCCTTGTCGTCCAGGGAACCAAGCACTCCTTCATGGCAGGGCGGGAATACGTCTATACGGAAAATCAATCCGTGGTGGCGGGAGTGGACATGCCCATCGCTTCCTATGTGGAAAACCCCACGCCGGAAAATCCCTTTCTGTTCGTCTATCTCTATCTGGACAGAAAACTTCTCTCCTCTCTGTCCATGGAAATGAAGGACTCTCTTCCTCATGACGAAGAAGAAAGTCCCGGTGTTTCCGTTGCGGACGCCGATGCCGACATCATGGCCATGTTTCTCCGTCTCGTGGAACTTCTGGACAAACCCGATCAGCTGACCTTCCGTGCCCCCATGATGCTGAAGGAACTCCATTACCTTCTGCTCATCAGTCCGCACGGTCCTCTTCTGCGCCGACTCAACACGCCGGGGACCCTGAACCATCAGGTCCTACAGGCCATCAACTGGATACGGGAAAACTACAAGGTTCCGCTGAGGGTGGAAACGCTGGCACGTCAGGTGAACATGTCCGCTTCCAATCTGCACCGCCATTTCAAACTGCTCACGGGCCTGAGTCCCCTGCAGTACCAGAAGCAGTTGCGGCTGTACGAAGCTCAGCGCCTTATGCTGCTCGAACATGAACGCGCTTCCAGCGCGGCTCTCAGCGTAGGGTATGAAAGCGTAACGCAGTTCAACCGCGAATACAAAAGAGTGTTCGGAGAACCTCCGCTCCGGGACATGAACCGCCGCAGAACGACGTCCGGCCTGTCCTGAACATGCATCGTGCCGGCCGCATGCGCCGAAGCCTCTTTTCCCCGTGCCGCGGACAAAGCTGCGCCCCCGTTTCTTTCTGCTTCTGTCCCAAAAAGACCGCAGGGAGGAAAAACACTCCCGCGGTCGACGCCCCCTTGGGCTCCGAACTGACGTCGAATACCCGGTCCGGAAAATATTCCCGGGCCTTCCGACTCTGAGGGCCGGAAGGCCGTATCAAGAACCCGGGACATGCCCCCGCAGTCAGTATTCCGCTCTCCCGAAAAGAAAATCTTATCGAACCTTCAATCCCAGTTCCGTCAGCCATGCGTCCACATCGTCGGCCGCACCGGAAACACGGGAGCCTCGAACTTCAAAGCCCCTGAGCAGACGGGCATTCGGGCAGAGCTTCCTGAGGTCGCTTTCACTACGACCGAAACGGCTGCCCTCGTGGGTACAGAAGGGGACGATGTTTTTTGTGCCGAGCGGATACGTTTCCAGCAGGGTGAAGAAAGGCATGGGAAGAGTTCCCCACCAGTTGGGATAGCCGATGAATACGGTATCATAGGCGGAAAGATCGGGAAGCGTGGTGGAAATCTCCGGCCTGGCATCGGCTTGCTGCTCCTTCTGTGCCTCTTCCACCACGGCATCATAATCTTCGGGATAGGGTCTGACGGTTTTCAGCTCCACCATGTCGCCGCCCGTGTGCTCATGAATGAGCCCGGCAAGACGACGGGTATTGCCGGAATGCGAAAAATAAATGATCAGCACGTTTCCTCCTCCCGCTGCTGCGGCAAGGGCTGAAGAATGAAAAAGAGCAGGCACGGCCGTAACGACGGCTCCGAACGCCAGTCCCTTCAGGAAGGTACGTCTCGACGTTCCGATACCGCACTCGGTCCGTGCATCCCTATCGAACATAGTGAAAAATTTTCCGCTCATGGATATGCTCCTGAAAAGCCGGACAGCCGTACTGCCGGAAAAAGGTGTGACGAACCGTTCCTGTCCTCAGACAGGCCGGTGCGGTACGGGAAGAACGACAATCCTTCCCGCACCTTCAGGAGGAGATCGGGCCTATTGGCCTGTCTTCTGTGCAGGGGCAACAGCATTCACGCAGGCAAGAGCGTTCAGCGTACGCGGAAAACCGATATAGGGAAGGCTCTGAGCCAGAGCGTCGATCAGGTTCTCCCGCGTATTGCCTGCCGCAAGATTGCCCTGCACATGGGAACGAACCTGCGAATCACAGCCTCCGAATGCACTGATGACGGAAAAGGTCAGCAGTTCGCGCATCTTCAGATCCAGTCCCTTTCTTGTATAGATATCGCCGAAACAGAAGGCGGAAAGATAATTCTGCATGATGGCCTTCTGATCCTCGGGCGAACTCTGATGCATCTGGTCTATGGCCTCGCCGAAAATGGACTTCTGCACGGCAAGGCCGTCGGCATAGCGCGTTTCTTCCGTCACCGTGCTCTGACTTTCCAGAGGCAGGGCGATGCCGCGCTGTTCAAACACCTCATTGACCATGCGCAGAGCTCTTTCCGTACGGGGAAAGCCGATGTAGGGGGCACACTGGTACACGGCCTCCCGAATTTCCACGGGCGTGGCTCCCACTCGGAGGGCGGCATGCACATGCGTCTTGAAATCGTCCAGTGTCTGACCCGCAACAAGTACCACCAGCGTCACCAGTTCCCGCTGAACGTCTGTCAGGGAACCTCTCTCCGCAATTTCTCCGTAAAGAAGCCTGTCGCGCATGGCGGCAAAATCGGGATCTGTCTGCGACAGGGACGACGTCGTTCCGCCGAGAAACTTCTGCATATTGGCCGCGGCCGCAGCCGCACGCCCCCGAGCCTGCGTCTCTTCCGTCGCGCCAAGGGCCGCGGAAGAAGACAACATGGTCATGGCCGTGATGAACATCGCTCCCAGTGTACCGACTTTCTTCATAAGCATCTCCCTGCCGGAGTCGGAAGTATCCTTTTCTCCCTCCACGGCGTCTTTTTTCTTTATCGGCATCATAGCAGGTACCGGGGAAGCCGCCAGACACGATTCTCTCGACTTTTTGCCTGTTTCTGCAGATCTCAACTCGGAGCGTGCCATCCAGACAAATCGTCCCCTGACATGACGACGAGTCTGAAGTGCTGCAAGAATCCACGGCTCCCGAATGTATCTGGAACGGGCTTGTCATCCTTCCCGTTTTTTCCATCTTTCGGCCCGCTCTGCCGAAAAGGCCGCAACATATCCTCCCAGTGCAGCAGCGTGGAATATGGTCAGGTAATCGAACATCATCCGCAGCACATGATCGCCGTCCTGCCACAACATGAACGAACTCTGCATGAAAAGCGGAAAAAACAGTTCCCGGGTGCAAAAGGCATACATTCCGTACACGGCCGTAAAAAAGACCGCTGCACGGACAAGCATCCCTATTTTTCCGCCTCGACGGTTCATGGAAAGGCATCGGCGGACCATCCCGGAAAATCTCGTACCGTAAAGCCCGAAATGAACGGCCGCCAGAAGAAAGCACCAGTGAGCAAAGAAGATGTGCAGCCTGCGGGCAGACATGCCGCCTCGCATATCAAGAAAGGCAAACACGGTTTCCGACACAGGAACGGCACTCACTACGGTTCCTGCCAGAAAAAATGCCGTCAGCAGATTTATCGAGGATCGGACCGGATGCGTCCGCATTCTTTCCGGCAATCCCATCCACCATGCCGTGTTGTACCGCACATGCCCAAGCACAAGTCCAGAAAGCAGGATGCCGAGGCACTCATGCACGACGTTGCCCGTATATCTGTCAGCCATGAGCAGAAGAAACGAAGCCATCATACCGCAATCCACAACAAGGCGTTCCGCCATTCTCACGTTCATTCCGTTTCCTTCCGTTCGAAATGCCGCCGACTGCCCGAAGGACATGTCTGACGGGGACTCAGAAAAGCGGCTACTGAGCTTTCACCGTTCCCATCCGCTCGATATCCTCATCGGTTCTGTTGCCGTAAACGGTTATTCCTGCAAGCGCCCGTTCCAGGGTATCGAACTGCTCCTCCGACAGCTCGATGTCGGCTGCACCGAGATTTTCCACAATACGCTCTTCCCTGCGCATGCCCGGAATAGGCACGACGAAATCCCTGCCGTGCAGCATCCAGGCCAGGGCAATCCGGGCAGGCGTGGTTTTCCTTTCCGCGGCAAAGCGCGAAATCAGATCTATCAGCGGCTGATTGGCCAGCATGTTGTTGCGGGAAAAACGGGAGATGACGCGCCTCACGTCATCTCCCTGATAGACATCGTTCACGAAGCACCTGCCGCTCAGAAATCCGCTGGCCAGAGGTGAAAATGCCACGAATCCTATACCGAGTTCCGCGCAGGCGGGAATGACGTCCTTCTCGAACATGCGCTCCATCATGGAATATTCGCTCTGCACTGCAGTAAGCGGCGTAACGGCATGGGCACGGCGTATCTGCTCCTCCGTCGGCTGCGACTGCCCCCAGCCGCGGATCTTTCCCTCGTGTATCAGCTCGCCCATCCACAGGGCCACTTCCTCCACGGCGCTGCCCGCAGGAACTCTGTGCTCGTAATACACATCTATGTAGTCCGTTCGCAGGCGACGCAGGGAGTCCTCCACGGCCCGGCGCACTCCGCTGCGGCTGAGCTTGCCTTCGGGCATATACTGCCCGGCAAGTTCTATGGGAGAAAACTTCGTGGCAAGCACTATTCCGTGTCTGAACGGAGCCACGGCCCGCCCCACAAGTTCCTCATTCACATAAGGGCCGTACCCTTCGGCCGTATCAAAAAACGTACAGCCGAGATCATAGGCGCGGCGTATCAGCCGTACCGCCTCCTCTTCCGAAGGGACAGGCCCGTAGCCGTGACTGAATCCCATGCATCCCATACCTACGGCCGATACTTCCGGGCCGTTTTTTCCAAGACGTCTTGTTTTCACCCGTCCGTCTCCTCTACGGCCGTATCACCGTTTTGAGTACATGACCTACGGGGGAAACCTGCATGTCCAGAGCGTGCTGAAGGTCATCGAGCGGCAGAATGTCGGTCACGTACTTTTCCGGATTGATGATGCCCCGCGCGATAAGATCTATGGTTTCCTCAAATTCCCGGCGCGTACAGGAGACGCTCCCGGTCAGGTGTACTTCATGCAGCACGGCCCGATTCATCTCGAAAGGTATGGAGGATGAAACGGAATTGCCTATCATGACTACCTGTCCGCCGGGTTTTACGCCGTCAAGACAGGCGGCCAGAGCATCTCCAGAGCCCACGGCCTCGAACACCACGTCGAAGCCGCCGCCGGAAAACTCCCGCATTCTCTCGGCCCGATCCGGCGCATTGCCGTATAAATAGGCGTCGAAGTCGCCGATTTCCCTTGCCTTGTCCGTCTGTCTGTCGTCTATTCTGGACATGACGAGAACAGACGCCCCGGCCTTTTTCGCAAGTCCCCCCACAAGCTGTGCTATGATGCCGCTGCCCACCACAAGTACCTTGTCGTGCAACCTGAGTCCGGAACGCCTGACCGCATGATAGGCCACCATGAGAGGATCAATGAGTCCCGCCGCCACATCCGACACTGCATCCGGCAGCCGGTAGGCGTTCATGGCCCTGCCGACAAAATATTCCGCATATCCGCCGTTGCATACGAAACCGATGTAATTGGTACCGTTCACGGCCCGGCAGAGCTGTTCCCGTCCAGAACGGCACATGTCGCATTCACCGCAGTACAGATTCGCCCAGAAGGTTACACGCTCGCCGACGCGAAAATCGCTGTCTCCCGCATCGGTCACCACGCCGCAGAACTCATGCCCCATGATGAAATGCTCCGGAGGTTTGGGACTCCACCCCTTTCCTTCCTTCCACATATGAATGTCGCTGCCGCACACGCCGCAGGCAGATACCCGTATGCGTATCATTCCCGGAGCCATGTCCGGAACCGGAACATCCATGATTTCCACTCTGCCCGGGCCGACGAGCACGCCGGCCTTCATCGTCTTTCGGTCCATACGAATCTTTCCTGTTCCGGGATTTCCGCCTCGTGAGGCGATGTTGTATTCTCGTCCGGAGATTCCGTCGCGGGAAAAAGCCCCGGCTCTTCCATCCCGCACGGTCCGGGCCGGGCACGTCAGCACACGTCCCGGACTCACCTGATACGTCAGGCATGGTAGCTCCCGCTACGCAGAGCAGCCAGCTACGATACTCTTTATTTTTTGCCTGATTCTCGTCGGCAAAAACGGACGCAGAGCAGAGCCGCCCCTTACGCCGACGCTCTGTCCGTCGAGGGAAACATTGCAAGAACCGGGCAAAAAGCTGCGAGTTTTGTATCTGGCCGGGACGGACACCGCCCGTTATTTCATAAAGAAGACATGCGGGAATATGCCGTTTACGCTTCCGTTTCGGGAAACGGAAGAATCACGAAAAACGCGGGGGAACATCCATGAAACAGATGAGAAGATCAACAGCGCCTGAAAGCACGGCAGGAATCGGCGCTCCGGAAATCAGCCGCAGCGAAGAAAACGCCCTTCCGCACGAGAGATTCAAGCCACCCCTCCCACGCTTTGCGGTCTGCGTCTCGGCATCGGTCAAAAAGATTCTGCTTCTTGCCGCACTGCTCTTCTGCGCCTCGACGGCCTCTGCCGCGGAAGCCTACCACCGGGAAGCGGACGGAACACCTCCGAACATTCTCATCGCCTACTTCTCCCTTTCGGGAAACACACGCCTCATCGCCCGCGACATTCAGAAGATGACCGGAGGGGATCTCTTTGAAATACGCCCGGTGCACAGATACGGCCCGGACTTCGACACGGCCGTGGAACAGGCCCGACAGGAACTTGCCGAACATGCCCGCCCCCCTCTTCAGGAGCACGTCGCCGACATGACGCGCTACGACGTTGTGTTCGTGGGTTTTCCCAACTGGGTGGGCACCATGCCCATGCCTGTCTTCACCTTTCTGGAACAGCACGATTTGAGCGGAAAAATCATCGTGCCCTTCTGCACGCACGGCACAAGCGGCCCGTCGAACACCATACAGGACCTGAAGTCGCTGAACCTGCATGCCGAGATCCGTGACCACATCGCCATATACCGCAACGACGTCCGCGACGCCGAGCCACGGGTACGGGCATGGCTGGACGGACTCGGCTATCTGAAAAAAGAAGCATCCTGAGCCGCAAACAGCAGCGTGCAGCCCTCACTCCTTCCGCATGCCGACTCCCGTACCGTTCAAAATCACGTTCCGAAAGCATCTCTGCTTCCGCCACTTCAGCCCGGAGATTCTCCATGAAAAACATCATCACCACGCTTCTTGGTGCTCTGCTCACCTTCTCCATAGCGTCGCCGTGCTTCTGTGCACCGGATTCCGCCGGGCCCGGCAAAAGCCTCATCCTCTATTACTCGCTCTCCGGCTATACAAGACATGTCGCCGGTATTCTTCAGGAACTTACCGGCGCAGATCTTGCGGAAATAAAGACCGTCGATCCCTATCCCGACGATTTTCACGCCGTTGTGGAACAGGCCAGAGACGAGAGGAGCCGCAACTATCTTCCTCCCGTGCAGCCCCTCAACGTCGATCTGAACGACTATACTACCATCTACCTCGGCTTTCCCATCTGGTCGAACAGCATTCCCCAGCCCATGCATACTTTCCTTTCCGGGCACAGCCTTGCCGGAAAGACCATAGTTCCCTTCTGCACCCATGACGGTTACGGCCCCGGACGCAGCTTCCGCGTCGTGGCCGAGTACTGCCCCGAAGCGCGCGTACTCGACGGCTTCGACATGCTCGGTTCGGAAGCCCGCGATGCCAGGCAGCGCCTCGCAAGCTGGCTGAACAGGCTTGATCTGAATCCGTCACAGTCCTCCGAACGTACCGTCCCCATTTCCATCACCATCGCAGACACACGCCTGTCCGGAGAACTCGGAGACGGTCCGGCCGCCCGTGCCTTCCGAAGCATGCTCCCTCTTTCCATCACCATGACGGGATACGGAGGCCGGGAATACTACGGCGGCATCGACAAGGTCATCGAAACGCCGGAACAAGGACAACTCCGCTTCCATGACGGCGACATCACCTACTGCCCGCAGAACAACACCGTGGCCATTTTCTATGCTCAGACCTCCCGGCCCGACCTGACCATGGAGGTCATTCCCATGGGCAGAGTGACCTCTTCCCTCGCGCCTCTGCATGATCTGGACCGCACCGTCACCGTAACCTTCGCCACGGACGAAGGATCCGGAACTCACTGACGGGACACACGATTTCCCGCCATTAACGACGAAAGGCCGCCCGTATCCCCACAAGGACACGGACGGCCTTTCCGCATGAAAAAGCGGGACGGAATTCTCCGCCCCGCTTTCAATTGCTTTTCCGTCGTACAAAAACGCGGCTCTCCGCCCCCGAAAAGACCGGAGACGGACCGTTACGGCCGCAGGAAGGCAAATCCCTCGCGTTGCAGTCTGACGATTTCCACCACACCCGCAGGCACGACTTCACAGCCTTCCCACAGATCGTCGCGCGACACGTTGAACGACTTCAGCGCATTGTTGCACAGCCGGATGGAAAGCCCTTCGGCCATGAGCTTCGCTCCGCGCTCGGCAAGCGCCGTATTGGCACGGGTAAAGAGCTGAACGGCCGGACCGTTGGCCACCATGACCACGCGGAAGTCCTCTCCCTGCAGGGCGGCTCGGTAGTTTGCCACATTGTTGAAGGCAAGATTGAGGCGGGCGGGATCGTTGTCGTCCACATGGATGATGAGGTCGTAGTACATGGGCTTTCTCCTTGCTTTTACTTGCGAAGATCGGAATACCAGCCGGCGGCCTGACGAAGCAGGCGCATGCTGCGTTCCGCCATGGCAAAGGGCTCGTTCATGTAGCCGTCGAGCAGCAGCGTGGTATCAAAGAGGGAATTCACCATATCCTTGAAGGTATCATCCTCCGCACCGTCCTTGCAGATGCGCATGAGCGAACGCACAAGCGGATGGTCGGGGTTGAGTTCAAGAATCTTCTTCGGAATGCCGTCGGTCTTCTGCATGACGCGCATGAGCTTTTCCATGGACGAGGTGACGCCGTCGGGAGACACGAGGCAGGCGGCTGCGTCGATGGGTCTCGTGGCCGCACGCACGTCCTTCACCTGATCGCCGAGTATGGTCTTCACTGCGCTGATGAGAGCATCGAGTTCCGGCTTTTCCTCTTCGGAAAGCGGTTCGGGCTTCGGCTCGGCGTTCTCCACATCGGGGAAGGCGTCCAGGGCACCGGCTTCCGCAAGCTCCACGGACTTGAAGGGATGCTTCTGGTACTCCATGATGGTTTCCAGGGCAAACTCATCCACCGGATCGGTAAGATACAGCACTTCCAGCCCCTTGCGGCGGAACTGGCCGAGATGAGGATTGACCTTGGCCGCTT
>JAXVQY010000253.1:0-9357 GCA_037303805.1 bacterium
CGCAGATGACCATTTCCTACGGCGGCATGGAAGCCGGCATCAAGGGCACCACCAATGTGGAAGGTCTGTTTGCGGCAGGTACGGCCAGAAGCACCGAACCCGGCGTGTATGCCGGAGGCTTTGCTCTCATGAGCACGTCCGTGACGGGCCATCTTGCCGGTGAAGGTGCCGCGGAATTTCTCGCGTCCGCCTCTCCCGTGGAAGACGACAAGGTCGATGAGGACATCGACGCTCTTCGCGAAGCCGTCTACGCACCGCTCGGACGGGAAGGCAAGACTCCGCATGAAGTGCTGAAGAAAATTCAGACCGCGATGTTCCCCTACGACGTCTCCATTCTGAAGACGGAAGCCTCTCTGCAGCGCGCTCTCGACGAAATCACGCGCATCCGTGAAGAAGACGTGCCGAACATGGCCGCCTCCGATACGCACTATCTGCTCAAACTGCGTGAAGTTCGCGGCATGGCTCTTGTCAGCGAACTTTATCTGCGTGCCTCTCTGGAACGCCGTGAATCCCGCGCCGGACACTTCCGCGAGGACTATCCTCATCGCTCCGACGACGGCCTTGCCTGGATTCTCATTCAGCGCGGCACGGACGGCACCATGGAATTCAGCAGAAAGCGCGTTCCCCTGGAGCGTTACCGTCATCCCGTCACCAGGTACTATCAGGATAATTTCCGCTTCGTTCCGGAAGAACATTAATTCGCCGCTTCCCCTTCAGGAGAAAATATCATGGCTGCTACCGGCACCGCTTCCGTCGCGCCCAAAAAGCTCGACGTGATGTATTTCGTACACTCCGTCATCTGCCTGGTCATCATGTTCGGCTTCGGGCAGCTTTCCCCCATCGAACCTCTCACCCCGCTGGGAATGAACCTCATCGGCGTCTTCCTCGGCGTTCTTTACGGCTGGATCTTCATCGACATCATCTGGCCCAGCATCGCCGGTCTGCTGGCGCTCATGCTCGTAGGCGGCATGAAGCCCGGCATGCTTCTCAACAAGAGCTTCGGCGACCCCATCGTGGTCATGATGTTCTTCATCTTCGTGTTCTGCGCGACCATCAACTATTACGGCCTTTCCAAGTTCATCTCGCTGTGGTTCATCACCCGCAAGGCCGTGGCCGGCAAACCCTGGCTGTTCACCTACACCTTCCTCGGCTCCATCATGCTGCTCGGCGGACTGACGAGCGCCTCTCCTGCGGCGGTCATCGGCTGGAGCATCCTGTACGGCGTGTGCGATGTCTGCGGGTACAAGAAGGGCGACGGCTACCCCACCATGATGGTCTTCGGCATCGTGTATGCCGCTCAGGTAGGCATGGCGCTGATTCCCTTCAAACAGGCCGCCCTGACCGTGATGAGCGCCTATGAAACCATGTCCGGCACGCACATCGACTATGCCAAGTACATGCTCATCGCTCTGGTGGCCTGCGCCCTGTGCTCCCTGCTGTTCCTGCTCATCGGCAAGTACGTCTTCCGTCCCGACGTGAGCAAGCTCGCCGATCTCGATGCCAGCAAGCTCGACAAGGATCAGAGCCTCAGCCTCTCCAGCGTACAGAAGACCGTGCTCGGCTTCCTCTTCGCTCTGGTGGCCCTGCTGCTCATCCCCGCCTTCCTCCCCACGGATCTGGCCGTCGTCAAGTTCCTCAAAAGCATAGGCAACACCGGTATATGCATGTTCCTCGTGGGCATCATGTGCTTCATCAAGGTCAACGGAAAGCCTCTGCTCCGCTTCAAGGCCATGGTCGATGACGGCGTTGCCTGGGGCATCATCTTCATTCTCGCCATGGTGCAGCCTCTCTCCGGCGCCATGGCCAATCCCGCCAGCGGCATCACCCCCTTCCTCATGTCCGTCCTTGAACCGCTGTTCGGATCCGGTTCTCCGATGTTCTTCGCCGTGTGCATGGGCCTTCTGGCTACCATTCTCACCCAGTTCATCAACAACGGCGCCGTGGGTGTGGCCCTCATGCCCATCATCTTCAGCTACTGCACCAATATGGGCGTCGGACCGGAACTGCCGGTCATCATGGTGGTCATGGGCGTGCATCTGGCCTTCCTCACTCCTGCCGCAAGCTCCAGCGCCGCTCTGCTGCACGGCAACGAATGGGCCAGCACAAAGAGCATCTGGAAGTCTTCTCCCATCGTCATCCTGCTCTCCTGGGCTCTGATGAGCATCGTCATCGCCGTTCTGGGTTCAATGCTCTTCTGAGCCGCAGACTGAAAACGGTGTCTCTCCCCGCCCCCTCTCTGCCGTACAGAGAGGGGGCTTTTGCAACATCACGATCGCATTTCAAGCGACATTGACGCTGTGCCGCTGTCAGGCTAGAATATCCGATCCTTTCAAATGCCCGGGCATGATGCCTACCGCATATCACGCAGATCCGAGGAAATCAGCCATGCTTGATCTCAAACTTCTCCAGAAACACCCCGAGGTAGTGGCCAAGGCGCTCGCCGACCGCCATTCCAGCATTTCCGTCGATGAATTTATTGAACTGGACGCCCGCCGCCGCGCGGCCCTCACCGAAGTGGAAACGCTCAAAAGCAAGCGAAACGCCGAATCGGCGGAAGTAGCCCGCAAGAAACGCGCCGGCGAAGACACGACCGAACTTGTGGCCGAACTCGGCAAGCTGTCCGACCGCATCAAGGAACTGGACGCCGAAACCTCCGAGATCAAGGAAAAAGTCTATCAGTGGATGCTCAGCGTCCCGAACATTCCCGATGCTTCCGTGCCCGTGGGACTGGATGAAAACGACAACCCTGAACTGCACCGCTGGGGCACTCCCCGTGAGTTTACCTTCCCGCCCAAGCAGCACTTCGAAGTGGGCGCCGCAAAAACCGGTCTGGATTTCGAACGCGGCGCAAAACTTGCCGGTTCCCGCTTCTGCGTGTCGCACGGCGTCTTCGCACGTCTGGAACGCGCTCTCATGAATTTCTATCTCGACACGCAGACCACCGAATTCGGTGCCACCGAAATTCTGCCTCCCTTCATGGTCAACGCCGCCACCATGCTGGGCACGGGTCAGCTGCCCAAGTTCGAGGACGACCTGTTCAAGATGCCTGCGTGGGACTACTACCTCATTCCCACGGCCGAAGTCCCCGTCACCAACCTGCACGCCGGAGAAATCCTTGAGGAAGATCAGCTGCCTCTGCGCTATACCGCGGGTACGCCCTGCTTCCGCTCCGAAGCCGGCTCCGCAGGCAAGGACGTACGCGGCCTCATCCGCCAGCATCAGTTCATCAAGGTGGAAATGGTGCGCTTCGCTCACCCCGACAAGTCCTGGGAAGAGCTGGAAAACTTGCGCCGCTGTGCGGAAATCCTGCTGGAAAAGCTGGAACTTCCCTACCGCACCATCACGCTCTGCACCGGCGACATGGGCTTCGGTTCCGCCAAGACCTATGATGTGGAAGTCTGGCTGCCCGGTCAGAACACCTACCGCGAAATTTCGTCCTGCTCCAACTGCGTGGACTTCCAGGCCCGTCGTGCCAACATCCGCTTCCGTCCCAAGGGCGGCGGCAAGCCCGAATTCGTGCATACCCTGAACGGCTCCGGCCTGCCCACCGGACGTTCTCTGGTGGCCGTCATAGAAAACTACCAGCAGGAAGACGGCTCCATCGTCATTCCCAATGTGCTGCGTCCCTACATGGGCGGACTTGAAGTCATCACGCCCGACATGTAGCCTCTGTATCTCTGTCTGAAAAAACGGGAGCCGGTACGCCGTCTCCCGTTTTTTTATCCGCATTTTCCGTCCGATTCAGGGTGTTCTTTCTGATATTCAGAAAAGTTGTTGCCTTTCTTAGAACAACAATGTGAAATTTTGAGCTTTACCTCACGGCGTCTTTTTCGTCTTCTGATGTTGCAGGTCGTTTTTCGAATATCTGCACCATCAACAAAAAAACAAGGATCATCACATGAACAGACGCCAGTTTTTGTATGGAAGTGCGGCCATGGCTCTCATGTCCGCTCTGCCCTTCCGGGCCGGGGCCTCGGAAGGACCGGTTGTCAGGACCGCGAAAGGAAGCGTGCGCGGCCTTGTCATGGACGATGTACATGTCTTCAGAGGCGTCCCCTGCGGCATGCCTCCGTATCAGGGAAAATATCGTCTGGCTCTGCCGGAATATGTGCAGCCCTGGAACGGCATTATCGACACCGTGAAGTTCGGCGACATCCCGCTTCAGCCCGGCAACAAGAACAAGCCCGTCGGCGGCGGCGACTGCCTGCGCCTGAACATCTGGACACCGGCCCCCGGTAAAACGAAGTGTCCCGTCATGGTCTACATTCCCGGCGGCGGCAGCATGCGCTGCGACAACAACGACGTACGCTTCGACGGCACGGCCTTCGCCCGTGACGGTATCGTACTCGTCACCATCAACTACCGCGTGAACGTGGACGGCTTTCTCAAAATCAAGGGGGTACCCTCCAACCTCGCCCTGCGCGACATGATCTTTGCTCTGCGCTGGGTACAGGACAACATTGCCGCTTTCGGCGGCGATCCCGACAAGGTGACGATATTCGGCCAGTCCGCCGGTGCCACGCACATCACTTCCCTCATTTCCTCCGACAAGACGAAGGGACTCTTCCGCCGCGCCATTCTTCAGAGCCCTTCCGCCATCGCCCAGTATAATGAAGCTCAGGCCTCTCTGGCGGCATCCGAACTGCTGGCCTTCTACGGCATTGAGGACAGCCGCGACGCCGTGGCCGCGCTTTCGCCGGAAAAGCTGATGACCTTTTCCGCCTTTGCTGCCGCCAAGGGCAAGGATCCCGAATGGGGCCGCATGCTGCAGGGCAACGTCTCCGTATTCAAGCCCTACTATGACGGCGACATTCTCATGAAGCGCCCCGTGGATGCCATTGCCGAAGGCGCCGCCAAGGGACTGGACATCATGGTCGGCTCTGCCGAACAGGAATGGCGTTTCTACACCGTGCCGAGCGGCGCCATCGACAAAATCGGCGAAGACGCACTCAAGAACTTCGTGTACACCACGGGCTTCCCTGCCGACATTGTGGAACGCTACCGCAAGGCCGGCCGGGGCGACACCGATGGAGATCTGTTCTCGGCTCTCCAGTCGGATCTCATCTTCAGAATGCCTGCCAACAAGGTTCTGGAAAGCCAGAGCAAAGCCGGAGGCAAGGCCTGGGCCTACTCCTTCGCCTGGAAGAGTCCCTGCTATGGCGGCAAGCTCGGCGCAGCCCACAGCGTGGATCTGCCCTTTGTCTTCAAGACCCTCCACAAGGATTCTCCGCGTGTAAAGAATACGCTCGGAGACAATCCTCCGGACTCTCTGGCCGAAGCCATGCACAGCGCCTGGGTCCGCTTTGCCTCCACGGGCAATCCCGGCTGGACGCCCTTTGATCTCGATCGCCGCATGACCATGCGTTTCAACACCGAGAGCAAAGAAGTCTCCGATCCGTGGAAGACGGAGCGGGAAAACATGCCCCTGAAATAGCCTCTGCGGAAAAGGCCCCGCCTTTTCCACGAATATCTCCCGCCTCCGGACAGTGAGGGATCATCGTCAAAAACATCGCAAGAAGGCGGAGCCGTTCAGATGAACGGCTCCGCCTTCTTGTCTGCCGGATTTCTCCCGCTGCCTATTCGGCAGGCGTATCCACACGGGCAATGCAGCTGCAGTCTTCCTGCGCATGGGCGGAAGCGCCGCGGTACAAGGCCAGCGCACATTCCGCCAGAGGCATGTGAAGATCAGGACAGCCTGCGGCACAGTGCATGGCTATTTCCATATCCTTGAGCATGAGTCCCAGCGTAAACATGGGAGTATAGTCACCCTGCACCATCCGGCCGAAATTACGGGAAAACTGCGTGGATCCTCCGGCGCTTTCCCCGGTCACTTCCGCCAGAGTCCTCATGTCCAGTCCCAAGGCCGAAGCAAAGCGGTAGAACTCTCCCACCGCCGCCAGATTGACGGCCCCCAGAAGATTGGTCATGGCCTTGATGATCTTTCCCGTTCCCACGGCTCCGAGTCGGAACACCTTTTCCGACATGGCGGAAAGCACGGACTGGGCAGCATCGAAATCCTCAGGATCTCCGGCACCGAGCACCACCAGCGTTCCGGCCACGGCCTTCGGCCTTGCTCCGGTAACGGGGACGTCCAGCACATGAACACCCAGAGGACGACACAGCTCATCCACCCTGCGGACGGCTTCCGGTGTGCAGGAGCTCATTTCCAGGACGATGCAGCCGCGTCCGACAGAGGATAGAAACTCTTCATTTTCATAGAGGGCGAGGACGGCCCTGTCGTCGGGCACCACGCTGACCACGAAATCGGCCCCCGACACCATATCCTTCAAAGAATGTTTCAAGACCGCACCCATACGGACGGCCTCCTCCGGGCCCGAGGGGCTCCGGTGAACCATCACGCGCACCTCATGCCCGACCTTCAGAAGATTGAGAGCCATCGGCAGTCCCATGCTGCCGAGTCCGAAAAACGCCACGACGGCCATAACTCCCTCCTACAATATCCCCATGACCGCCCACCAGGCCATGCCTGCGGTAGCCAGGAAAACAACGTTGATGACGAACTTGATGGTCATGATGGACACGAAGTCCTTCACTCTGATCAGTCCGAGAGAAAAAGCCACCAGATAGACGGCCGTCTCATACGGGAACCAGAGCTGTGCCGTTCCCTGATAGAATATATAGAACATGGGTTCAAGGTTGAAGTTCAGGTCCTTGCATATCTGGGCGAACGGAAGTCCGAAGGAAGCCAGCACGGCCAGAGGCGTCATGAGAAAGTTCAGCAGAAGGCCGGAAAGATAGGTGGCACAGAGAAAGGTCGTCTGACTGACGTCCTGAAGCATGGGAACGATGCTGACGGAGACGAACTGACCGAAGCCGACGGCGCTTCCCGCCGATCCTATGCCCATGCAGGCAATGATGAAGAACAGTACGGAAAACTGCACATCCTTCAGATCCTGCTGCGTTCCCACGTTCATGCCGGGCATGTAAAGAATCATGGGAGCAAAGATAAAGCCGTACACCATATTGATGTGGTGATACTGATGGGTGAAGAGAAAAACCACCAGGGCGACAAGAACGACGATGATCTTCCATTCCTTCCGACTGAGACGGCCGAGGGCTGCCAGTTCCTTTTCAAACTTTTCCCTCCCGCTGAGCGGAGAAGCCGGGCGGCAGTAACGGCCGATGGCAGCGGCCACGAGATAATTGCCCACAAGGAACACGGCATTGTCCTTGAAAAACGAGGGGTACGAGGGAACGATTTTTGCCACGGGCTCGGCCGCATTGTAAAGAATAGAAATAAAATCAGGAGAATATATAAAATAGTTGGCATCCATGTAAAAAATGACCGTGGCCACCATGATGCCTGCGGACGCTCTGCTTCTGCCGAGCTGAAGAGCCTCGCAGATGCCGTAGGCCACCACTATGACGGCGATGCATGCCATGGTTCCCTGAAGAAAAATTCTGGCGACCAGCGCCAGCGTGGCCATGGCCAGCACCAGTCTCAGATAACTGCCGTTGGTATGTATGGCCGCATAGTAGGCCATTCTTTTCAGAATGGTCGTCTTCTGCACAATGGATACGATGATGAGAGCGCCGAGCGTCATCCACGCAGGATCGGCGGTCCACGGCCCGAGCACGGCCTGCAGAGGAGCTATGCCCGACAGACCGTACAGGAGCATCATGATGAGGGAGACCACCAGGTTGTCGGTGAGCTCCATGGCGTATCCCATGACGCCCCACAGCGTTATCGCCAGAAACACCTTGATGTTCCAGGTGAACGCCTCACTTTCGGGAAGCAGAAGCAGGGAAAGGGGCAGAAGAAAGTTGACGGCCCACTTCATATTGGTCACTCGAACGGATGATTCAGACATACGAACACTCCACGGTCGGCATCAGGCATCGATACGGGCACAGAGTCCGCGCGAAAGTTCCGCCGCAAAACTGAGATTGCCGAGAATGAGCGGAGCCAGAGAAGACTGCCCCGCCGTCCAGGCTACAAACACCGCAAGCATGGCCAGAAGGCCTCCCGGACGGGCGGCTGCATCGAGAGCGTCCACCAGCGCACGTGGCGACGCGACTGCTTCCGTAGCGCAGACGAAAAAGTCCGAAGGTTCGACGGAAAGGTCGGCAAAACGTTCCGCACCGTTTTTCGGCAGTCCGTTCCACGCCATGCCGAAGGCCTGCGCCGTGCGTGCGGTCTGTTCATCAGCCCAGGCCATGACTTCGGCAAAATCCGTGTTTCTCCCATGGAGCGCATTGTCGAAACTGCGAATCTCACGTGCGTAACGTTCAAGGTAAAACGGCTCCTTTCCTGCAGGAGTCTGCCTTGTACTGAGAAAGTTGTCCGCCACCCGTTCCGTAATCACGAAATAGTGATCGCCGCAGGAAAGAAAGTCCTTTCCGTCCAGCGTGGGCAAAGGACAGGATGCCGTAATCCCCTGTTCCGCCAGCACGCGGGAAATATGGATGTGATGCCGGAGACCTTCAAAATTTTTCCCGGTTTTCAGACTGTAGTCCGATCCGAGATGCCATACGCCAGTAGCTATGGCCGCACCGGTATTCTTCGCTTCCTGAATCGACCGGCCTTCCAGTCCCCAGCTTTTAAGAATTTCATGGAGATTTTCTTCCATTTCGCCATCTCCCGGATACAAAAAGAGCCGGAGAAAGAAAGTTTTCCCTGCTTTTCCGGCTCTTGAATGACTATAAATTCTGAATACTTTCGTAAGAAACGGAGTTATCGGGCTGCACGCCTTCAAAATTCATGGCCCTGTGATCCGTACGATCCAGCGTCATGCGCAGAGCAAAGGGTCTCGCATCCTTGTCCAGCGGATCCATGACGAGCCTGCGTCCCAGCGTTTCCATAAGGTCGCACTGCGCATAGACGCAGCCTTCCACATCGTGCGGCAGCGAATTGCTGATGCAGTCGCCGGCCACGTTGAACACGGCGGCACGTCCGCCTCCCAGCGTACCGTCGATACCGTTGGGCAGACACTCCACATATTCAGGATGACCCGTACCGTCGCAAAGAATGTCGATGACGTCCTGTGCCATCATCTGCGTGGAATACAGGGCGAAGGCCCGCAGCCCCATGGCTGCGTAACGGGTGGCCGTGCGGGACATGTCGTAGGGAGAGAACAGAGGCATCTGTCCCTCGCGGGGCGTATGCATGGGCGGCCAGCCGGCACAATGAATCTGCTCTCCCTGACCGAGCAGACAGGAAAGATTCATGGGGTTCAGGTGCTCTCCGCACTGCAGACCGCCTATCTTACCGATTTCGGTATCGAATACCTGCATGGTGCTGCCGTTGCCGCAGGCCCAGATGATCTTCTCGCATCCTGGAGGCGACATCTTGCGGTGCTTGCCCATGAGATTGCCCTTGTTGTCGAACCAGAACTG
>JAXVQY010000254.1:0-5521 GCA_037303805.1 bacterium
GTGCCGAGCATGCCGGTGTAGGGCAGCGTGTCCATGGAAAGATAACCGTTGTACATGCCGTTGGTCACGCCCTTGGAAAGCAGACGCGCCCCGGTGCGGTGTCCCATGCTCAGACCGTCGGCAATGAGCAGGATCACATTCTTTGCCGCGGCCTTTTCCGGCGTGCCGTACACGTCCCATTTCGCCACGGACTTTTCCCGGCCGTCCCCGGCGGAAACGGTGTACTTGCCGGGCTTCAGGGACACGTTGCGCAGAATGACGGCCGATCCCTTGCCTTCCTCGTTGCCGATGAATTCCGGCTTCGCGCCGAACACCTCGGACACGCTCTTGCCGTTGATGCGCACGTCCGCGTCGGACGCCTTGATTTCACGGTCGAATTCCACCTTGAAGTCGAACTTCGAAGTCCCCAGGAACCGGGCGGTATCCACAGGGTAAATGGCAGGAGCAGCCTGCGCCGTGGCAGCCAGAAGCGCCATGCCGAGACACAGCGGCATCATCACGGTTGCTTTCATAGTCTTCCTCCGGATTGGTTTTGAACTGCCGCCACTATGTCCGAGACCTGTAAACACCCTGTGAAGTCATGATAAATTCTTTATGAAGAAAAACTACGCGAACATGACGAAAGCCCGCGCCCGCGTCTTCTCCACCCCTCCGCCGGACGCCGCGTCCCGCCCCTTCTCATGCGCTGTGCCGTCAGATCCACTCCGTCCCCTGGCACTTCTCAGCCCTCCGCGACTCCGGCATGTCCCCGCCTGTGCTCCGTCCCGCGGTCCCGGACACCGCGGCCTGCCCGTGTTCCGATCCCCCTCCCGCAACGCCGCGCCCCGCCCCTGCATCTTCTCCGCCCTCCGCCCGTCCCTCAGCGATACCGCGGTCCCCGCCTTTCGCCGCCGCCTCTCTCCCGCGTTTCCCCGCGCCTTCTCCCTTTTCCCCGCCCTCCGCACGCCGCCGCGGCAGAAACAGGCAAAATTTCGGCAGTAACGGCTCTTTTGCGAAGCCCCGACAGACCGTATTAATGAAAAATAGGAAGCCGTCCGTACGGACAAGGAGAAAACATGAAAAGAACAACCGTCGTCACTGTGCTGAGCTGCCTTCTTGTGCTGACCCTTACCGTCGCTGCCGGAGCCGCGGAAGGAAAAAAACGCATCCTGGTCTTCGGAGACTCCAACACCTTCGGCTACGTTGAGGATGCTCAGGGAACCGTCGGACGCCTGCCGCTCGATACGGCATGGCCCGGCAGGATGGCCTCTCTGCTCGGTTCCGGGTATGAAGTCGTGGTGGAAGGTCTTTCCGGCCGCACGACCCGCATCGACACCCCGGAGCGTTCCGGAACAGGGCTCATTCCCGGAGCGGGGATGAACGGAGCCGCGTATCTTCCCGCAGCGCTTTCCTCGCACATGCCGCTGGACATGGTCATCATCATGCTGGGCACCAATGATCTGCGCAAGGACCGCAACCAGAGCGCCCAGGATATTGCGGAAAGCCTGACGGAACTTGTTTCCGTCGTCAAAAAAGGAGCGTGGCAGCAGCGGACCAGGTTTTCCGTGCCGCAGGTTCTTGTCATCTGCCCTCCCAAACTCAACCTCACCACAAGCCCCTACGCCGCTGCGTTTGAAGGCTCCCTTGCCAAGAGCGAAGCGCTTCCGGGCATTCTGCGTCCGATGGCGGAATCGGCCGGTGCGCTCTTCTTCGACGCCGCAACGGCGGTTCCCTTTGCCGAGGGCCCGGATCAGATCCATCTCACGCCGGAAAATCACGCCGTGCTGGCCGAAGCCGTAACGAAGGAAGTGAAGAAGGCCTTCAACGACGCCGGAAGCGACGCCGAAACGGCAATCTCCGGACTGTTCCCGCGCGGGGGAGCCAACACGGCCTATGCCCGCTACTTTGTCGGCAACAGCTACCTGAACATGCTTTCCACGGAAGGCGTGGTCATCGGCAACGTCACCTTTGAACCCGGATGCCGCAACAACTGGCATACCCATCAGGCAACGAAGGGCGGCGGACAGATTCTTCTCTGCACGGCCGGACGGGGCTGGTATCAGGAATGGGGCAAGGAAGCCCGCGAACTACATCCCGGCGACGTGGTCCACATTCCTGCGGGCGTCAAGCACTGGCACGGCGCGGCGAAAGACAGCTGGTTCGTACATCTCGCCGTGGAGGTTCCCGGAGAAAACACCAAAAGCGAATGGCACGAACCTGTCAGCGATGCGGAATACAACGCCCTGCCCTGACTTCCGCTCCGGAAAGACAGCCCCCGCGTCTTCCGTCTTCTCCCTTTTCCCCGGCCTCCGCACGACGCCGCGGCATCCCCTGCCCGGTGCGGCGGCCCTTCCGAGACCTCTGCCGCCGTCCGCACAAAGCTCCGGAACACGTCCGGACAGCGTCTTCTCCGGACAGACCGTTCCCTGCGGCCGTGCGTTTCCCCCGGCGGCAGCCTTCCGGATCAAAAGGATCATTCCATGCTTAAAAACTATATCAAAAGATTCAATATAAGTATTTGCTATCGCATTCCCGCAACCGTATGGTTATGGAGACAGACAGAAGCCCACCGGAATCCCCGGTGAGGGAACGTTTAAGGAGGCCTCCGTGACTACTGCCGACATACGAACGACATTACTGATGATCAGCATGGCGCTGGGAAGCGCGTTTCTCTTTTCCGATCCGGCCGCGGCCGCCGACAAGGCTCCGGCCGTCAACAGCACGAAGGACAATACCATGCATCTCGAACAGACGTGGGATAAGACCTTTCCCCGGAGCAACAAGGTCAGGCATGAAAAGGTAACTTTCCGGAACCGCTACGGCATCACCCTGGCGGCCGATGTCTATGTGCCCGGAGAGGGCAAGGGCAAAATGGCGGCCATCGCCGTCAGCGGCCCCTTCGGAGCCGTCAAGGAACAGGCTTCCGGCCTGTATGCCCAGACCATGGCCGAACGCGGTTTCGTCACTCTGGCCTTCGATCCCTCCTTTACCGGAGAAAGCGGCGGCGAGATCCGCAACGTGGCCTCGCCCGACATCAACACGGAAGACTTCAGCGCGGCGGTGGACTATCTGACCACGCGCGACGACGTGGATGCCGGACGCATCGGCATCATCGGCATCTGCGGCTTCGGCGGCATGGGACTCAATGCGGCGGCCATGGACACCCGCATCAAGGCGACCGTGACCTCCACCATGTACGACATGACCCGCGTCACGGCCAACGGCTATTTCGACGCCATGGACGCCGACGCCCGCTACAAGCTCCGCACCAGCCTGAACGAACAGCGCACGAAGGATGCCCGCTCCGGCAGCATCGCTTCCGCCGGCGGCCTTCCGGACAAGCTCACCGGCAACGAGCCCCAGTTCGTCAAGGACTACTACGACTACTACAAGACGAAGCGCGGCTATCATCCCCGCTGCATCAACAGCAACCAGGGCTGGAACACCACCTCGGCCCTGTCGTTCATGACCATGCCCATTCTTCAGTATGCGGGCGAGATCCGCAGCGCCGTGCTCATGATCCACGGGGAAAAGGCGCATTCCCGCTACTTCAGTGAAGACGCCTTCAAGAAGCTCACCGGCGACAACAAGGAACTCATGATCATCCCCAACGCCAGCCACGTCGACCTGTACGACAGGATGGACATCATCCCCTGGGATACCATGGAAACCTTCTTCCATACCTATCTGAAGTAGACGGACACGTCCCGAAAACAGCGGCAGGCCCCCAGCCTGCCGACGCGGACGGTCTCCGTCGGGAAAAATCCCGTCCGCAAGAAACGGCTGCCTGCCCGGGGCGTCGGCTGAACCTTCCGGCCGACGCCCTTTCCTGTCCCGACGCCCGCCTGTTCTGCGCTTCTTCCGCGTTTCCGGACAAAAGAAAAGGCGGACACCTCCCGCTCTTCGGGATATGTCCGCCCGGATTTTCTCCGTGCCGTCTGTCCGGCTCAGGCCTTTTCCGCATCATCCGCGGCGGGAGGCGTGGGCATGATGGGACCGAAACGCTCCTCGTATTCCTGCAGCGTCCGGATCAGCGTAGCGGCAAGACGATGCGCACTCTGCGGCGTCATGGCCATGCGTTCCTGCATTTCCACGACGAGCGTCCCCGCCGTGCCTTCGTTCGACGAAGGATCCACATGACTCACGCCGCAGGTCAGGAAAACCTCCCCTTCCGCGTAACGGGTCTGAAAGGCGTTGACGTAGGAAGTCCTGATGCTGGCCGCCTCGACATGCAGACCGATTTTCTGCTCTTCTGCCATGATACCTCTCCTGAGATGTCGTTGTCTGCCCGCATGCCGTATTCCGTCCTCCGCGATCGGGCAGTCGTCGCGAAACAGATGACGTTGCTCGTGAAACCCTATCCGCCCCGGAACATCACCGGAACGGTCCTTCACCGGCAGCCCGGAGCGTCTTCCGGACGGAGCGTCGGACGCCGCACCCGGAGCGGCCCGAGCCGGAGCGCCCATGCGACCTGCGTCCGCCCCGGCGCCGATCTTCCGCCGTTTTTCCCTTCGACGGCATGCACGCCATGCGGCGGAACTCTCCGGCGACGGAGCTTTCCGACCTGCCCCCGGCGGCACGCCCCCGGGAGAGACTCCGGCTGATCCGCCATACCTGCGACCCTGCCGCAGTCTGCACTCCACGCCGCAGTCTGCACTCCACGCCACCGGAGACGATGCGGACGGCCGCGACGAAAATGCCTGTTTTCACAAATCCTATAGAACTCGTGCGGGACAGGCAAGCCCCCTGCCCCGGACTCCGCACGCAGGAGCCCGGCCGTACTTCCGCCGCGCCCGCGCTCTGCTGTCTCTGCCCGATCTTTGTCTCGACCTCCGCCCCCGCGCTCTGTCTCTGCCGTCGCGGCCTTTGCCTCCCGAACTCACGTCCCGGACTTCCCGGAGACGCCCCCCTCCGCTCGGACCACCTTCCCCGGCTTCGGCACAACCGCGCCCCGGACTCCGCACGAAGGAACCCGTGCTCTGTTCTTCCGCCGCGGCCTGTCCCGGCCTGCGCTCTGTCTCTGCCGCCGCGGCCGGTGCCGCCCCTTCCGTCCTTTGCGCACGGCATGCGTTCTTCCGTAACGCCGCTGTCGCCCGCGATGCCCCGAAGACAGGAAAAGGGATGCCCCTTTCGGGACATCCCTTTCTGTTATTCTGTATCAGCACGGCGACCGGATGCGCCGCCCTTCCCGCCCGGCAGACGGAACCGCCGCTCAGGAATCCGTGGGCGAGCACCGTCACATTTCCCGAAGGAAACGCTCCGGCACGATACCGGTATCAGCGCCTGGCCACGCTGATGCGGGCGATGGCGCGGGCGAGAGCAAGCTCGGCGCGATGCACGTCCGTATCGGGCTTGGGATCGGACAGACGCTGTTCGGCGCGGGCCCTGGCCTGTTCGGCCCGATCCACGTCGATGTCGGCGGCAAGTTCCGCGGCTTCCGCCAGCACGGTCATCTTGTTGTCCGCGACCTGAGCGAATCCGCCGGAGACGAAGACCCATTTCGTCGTGCCGCCCTGACGATAATACAGGTCGCCGATCTTCA
>JAXVQY010000255.1:0-1011 GCA_037303805.1 bacterium
AGACTTCCACCACCATTTCCAAGGAAATGATGAAGGAAATCTCCGTCGATCACGTCGTGGATCCCAAGACGGGCCGCGAAGCCGACGATACGAGCTTCAACCCTATCTACATGATGTCCAACTCCGGTGCTCGAGGCAACGCGGACCAGATGAGACAGCTCGGCGGTATGCGCGGTCTGATGGCCAAGCCTTCCGGCGCCATCATCGAAACGCCTATTACGGCGAGTTTCCGCGAAGGCCTGACCGTGCTGCAGTACTTCACCTCCACGCACGGTGCTCGTAAGGGTCTGGCCGATACCGCTCTGAAGACGGCTAACTCCGGTTACCTGACCCGCCGTCTGGTGGACGTGGTGCAGGATGTCATCGTGTCTCAGGAAGACTGCAACACCGTGGACGGCATCGAAATGACCGCTCTGCGCGAAGGCAACGAGATCAAGCTGCCTCTGCGCGACCGCATCATCGGTCGTGTGCTGCTGTACCCCGTCATGCATCCCACCACCAAGGAACTTCTGTTCCCGGCCAATACGCTCGTGGACGAAAAGGTTGCCAATGCCTTGGACGAAGCCGGCGTGGGCACCGTGACCATCCGTTCCGCTCTGACCTGTCAGGCCGAACGCGGTGTGTGCGCTCTGTGCTACGGCCGTGACCTTGCCCGCGGACATCTCGTGAACGTGGGTGAAACCGTCGGCATCATTGCTGCTCAGTCCATCGGTGAACCCGGTACGCAGCTGACCATGCGTACCTTCCACATCGGCGGTACGGCGTCCGCTCAGGTCGCCAAGTCCAGCTTCGAGGCTCAGAACTCCGGCCGCATCAGCCTGACCCGCGTCAAGTCCGTCATCAATCGTGACGGCATCGCCATGGTCATCGGCAAGAGCGGTCAGCTCACCATCGTGGATGATCAGGGTCGTGAAGCCGAGAAGTACATTCTGCCCAACGGCGCACGCCTCTACGTCTCCGACGGCGAGGAAGTGGTGAAGGGCAAGATGCTGGCCGAATGGGATCCGTTCA
>JAXVQY010000256.1:0-13008 GCA_037303805.1 bacterium
CGTCCACCAGCAGCAGCTTGGTATGGGCAAAGGGCGGCGGCTGATACCAGATGCGTACGCCCTGCTTCGCGAGCTGCTCCTGATAGCGGCGCGAGGCATGATGCACATAAAAAAGATTGTTCTCGGCAGGCAGTATGATGTCCACCCTCACGCCGCGCTGCACGGCGGCGACCAGCGCGCCGCTCAGCTCCCGCGGAGGAATGAAGTACGGCGTGAATATGGTCACTCTCTTTCCGGCCGCGGAAATCACGCCGCACAAAAGCTCATGAATGTCCTCACGGTTGCGGCCGAGTCCGTCGAATACCAGACGGCAATGCGAATTTCCCTTCTCTTCCGGCTCCAGTCCGGAAGGCGGCGTAGGCAGCTTCGTCACGAAGGCCCAGTCCATGAGAAAGGCTTCCTGAAGTCTTGCCGCCACCGGTCCGGTGCAGCGGAAGTGAATGTCCTGCACCCTGCCGCGTTTCGGCAGCGTGACGAGATGATGATCACCTATGTTCATGCCGCCGGTAAAGGCGACCGTCCCGTCGCAGGCCAGCACCTTTCTGTGGGTGCGCAGGTTGACGGCAAACATGGGCGGCCACAGGCGGGGCGGCAGAAACATCTGAACCTTCACTCCGCGCTCGTACAGCTTTCTCCAGGGCTTGCGCAGCGAATAGATCAGGCCTCCGATGCCGTCCACGATGAGCCGGACGTCGACGCCTCTTCCGGCGGCCTCGGCCAAGGCTTCGGTAAAGGCCCGGCCCGTTTCGTCACCGCGGAAAATATAGGTGGACAGGCAGACCATGCGCCTGGCTCCGCGTATGGCCTCCAGCATGGCCGGGTAGGCCTCTTCGCCGTTTTTCAGAAGTTCCACCCGGTTGCCCCGCATCTTGGGGCGACCGGTGATCGCCCTGCCGACCTTCAGCGCCTCCCGGTCGTCGGGAACGGTCGTATCGTCCTCGGCATTCAGACGCCTGTCCAGCATTCTGTCGGACGAATCCTGACGTCTGGCGGCCTCGTCGAGAAGACGCCCGGCCAGACTGTCGGCCCGGCTGATGCCGAACAGCGAATAGGCCAGACTTCCCAGAAAGGGAAGCAGCATGACGCTGGCCACCCATGCCAGCGCCGACTGAGGATCCTTTTTGTGAAGCAGCGCGTGAACGGCACAGAACACCGCCCAGATGAAACCAAGAACCGCAAACAGCGCCCCCAGAACGACCAGCGTAAACGACTCCATGCACCTGTCCTTATGAAAGGAATCCGAAACCATCGACGAGAGGCAGGCCTCCGCCCCGTCGCCTGATCGGACAACATCCGCTCCGCCGATCCGGACGGAAAGACCGAAAAAATACGGCCGGAGGAGGTCGAACGCCGCCCGTACTACGGTACGACGGCTTCCCCTTTCCGGCGTTTTCCTCTATGCTGCACGGACATTCTTCTAGCACACCCTTTCAGGAAAAGCCATGATACAACTGAACGATACCCGTTGCGTCCGCTGCGGCCTGTGCGCCCGCGTCTGTCCGCTGCACTGTTTCCACGTCACCGAAGCAGGTGTCCGCATTCATCATGAGGAATACTGCATGCACTGCGGTCACTGCGCGGCCGTCTGCCCGAACGCCGCCATAGGACTCGACGACGTCGATCCCGACGACATGCCTTCCGCGGAACGCTTTCCCTCGACGGAAAGTCTTGCCGCTCTTGTCCGCGGACGCCGCTCCCTGCGGGAATTCACCGATGCCCCCGTCTCCCGCGACACGCTGCTTCAGGCGCTGGATATCGTCCGCTACGCCCCCACGGGCAAGAATCTCGAAAACGTCAGCTGGCTGGTACTGGAAGGCCGTCCGGCCCTGCGCCGCGCGGCTGACCGCATCATTGATCTTTTCCGCGGAGAAAAAAGCATGGCGGCGCTGGTCATGTCCCACGACAGGGGCGGCGATCCCATCTTCCGGGGAGCTCCCTGCGCCGTCTTCGCCTGCGCCGGAGGGACCTACGATCTTGATCTCGTCAACTGTTCCATCGCCGTGACCACGCTCGATCTTCTGCTGCCCACCATGGGGCTCGGCGGCTGCTGGGCCGGCTATGCCATGCGCGCCGCGGCTCTCGACGAAAACGTGCGGAAAGCTCTCGGCACGCCCGAGGGACTCAGGCCTCTGGCCGGTCTCATGATCGGTGTGCCCGCCCTGCACTATCGGCGCATTCCCGCCCGCAAGGCCCTGCGGGTGCACTGGACGAGCGGAGAACAGGCATGAAGGAACAGCTGCGCTATCTTCTCTGCGGTCTGGCCATGGGAGCGGCCGACGTCGTTCCCGGCGTATCGGGAGGCACCATAGCCTTCATCACCGGGATCTACGACAAGCTGCTGAACGGCATCAAGGCCTTCAACGGCACCTTCTTCCGGCTGCTTCTCACGGGCCGCTGGAAAGAGGCCCTTGCCGGGATTCCGTGGAGCTTCCTGCTCCCTCTGCTTCTCGGCATAGGCACGTCCATCTTCAGTCTGGCGAAGCTGACTCTCTATCTGCTGCACACCTGGCCGGAGGCGCTGTGGGCCTTCTTCTTCGGACTCATCATCTCCTCCATCCTGCTCATGACCAGAGGACAGCACATGCCCGGCATCAACGTGCTGCTGCTTCTGCTCGGAGCCGTCGGGGCCTGGTTCGTCACCGGCGCCGAGGCCATGACGGCCTCCCACGATCTGCCGTACATCTTCGTCGCCGGGTTCATAGCGCTGTGCGCCATGATTCTGCCCGGCATCTCGGGATCCTTCATGCTGGTCATCATGGGACAGTACGCCTACATACTCTCCGCCGTCGTTCACCTCGATCTGCCGGTACTGCTCACCTTCATCGCCGGAGGCATCTGCGGACTCATGAGCTTCAGCCGGGTGCTTTCCGCCTGCTTCCGCCGCTATCCCTTCCAGACCAACGCCGTGCTCATCGGCTTCATGGCCGGGTCCCTGCGCACGGTGTGGCCGTGGCATGACGGCACCATGCCGGCCCTGCCCCCGGCAATCGACGGCACGTTGCTGCTGGCCGCCGTCACCTGTGCCGGCGGCATCGCTCTTCCTCTGCTTGTGCAGTACGTCGCCACCAGAAAAAAAGCCTGACCTCCGGACCTGCCGTCCGCCGGATGCCGCCTGCCTCCGTTTCTCCCCGGACGGAAAGAATATCGTACATTTTTCCTGCATGCCCGCTTGACAACTTTCCTTCTCACGAGGAATATCATTATATCTCCCCCTCCGGAGGGAAGACAAACGTCCTTCCTTTACCGTAGAAAAGGATAACTCAAGCGTACTGTGGATGTTATGAATACCCGAACCTCAGCATTGCCCGAAGAACTTCTCTCCGATCTAAAAACCATTGCCGGAGCTTTTCGCCTGCTCTTCTGTCTCGGACTCGGCATCATCGTGTTATTCTTCATTTTCTGGTGGGATTCACGATGCAGCAGACCATTCACGGAGACAGGCCCTACGGAAATCATTCAAACAATACTACTGGCGCTGAGTACAGGAATCTTCTTTCTTGAGGCACGACGCCGTCCCGATATGGGCAATGCCCTGATTCTGGCCGGTGGTTTCACAGGCTGCATGCTCATCCGGGAGCAGGATTACTTTCTCGACATGCTGTCCCACGGATGCTGGAAATGGCCCGCCCTGCTGCTCGCCCTCGCCTGTCTGATCCCGGCCTGCCGCCGCTTCCGGGACACACTGTCCGGTCTGGCCCGGCTCATACGCTGGCGCTACTTTCCGCTCCTGCTGACGGGCGTCGTCATCGTGCTGGCCTACTCCAGACTGTTCGGTACGGGCGTGCTCTGGAAACATCTCCTGCCCGACGAGGGCTGGCGCACCGCCAAAAACGCCGTGGAAGAATCCAGCGAACTGCTGGGATACGGGCTCATTCTGGGTTCGGCCCTGCTGCTGCGTCTGGAAAAAAGAGCCTGATTTTGTCCCGGGCGCACGTCAGGACGACGAATCCTCCCGCGATTCCGTACCGACAACCGACACCTCCGATCCGGCCTGCCGGACCCTCCTTCCGCCCTCTCCCGTCATGACGGGCAAAAAAAGAGCAAGAAAAAAGGCACACGGTCATGTGTGCCTTTTTTCTTGCCATAACAATCCATTCAATCAGAACGCCGCTCCATGAAATGACGACGTCCCGCGACGGAAGGAAAGACTCCGATACCTACTTCTTGACGGCCACCAGAACATTGGGCGACTTGAACATGGCCACGACGGTGCAGCCGCGTTCGAGGCGAAGACGGTTCACGCCTTCCAGAGTCACGGTGGCATTGATCTCCATGCCGCTGGGGGTCTGGATCAGCACTTCGCCGTTGACGAAGCCGCGGACCAGCTTGACGACCTTGCCGGTCAACTGATTGCGGCAGGAAAATTCATAATCATTGTCATCGGCGACAAGCATGATCTCGGTAGCCTTTACCAGAGCAACCGCTTCCTTGCCCTCGGCAAGAGAAAGATTCTGAAAGCTGGCATGAGAGATCTGGCCGTATATCTTTTCACCAGATTCCAGGGTGATTTCTACCTCATCGCTGAGATTTCCGGGGATAACAGCAGTGATTTTACCGGGATACGCATTGCGAGAGCTGGTTTTCATCATAATCTCCTGATCAAGTAAACGCTTATCAGCGCGTCTCCTCACGGCCATATGATACACGGCCTGACAAGCCTGTGCGGCCCCGGTAACTGCCATCCATCTTCCGTCCATGGGAGGACACTGAATAAATCTGACCTATCATATCCAATAAAACAACGGCACGCAAGTGCAACGCCAAGCTTTTTCAACATCCGGCAGACATCATTTTTCGCTTTCACTGTGAAACAAGGCAAGAAACTGTTCCTCATCCAAAACAGTGATACCCAGTCCTCTGGCCTTATCCAGCTTTGAGCCCGGATTCTCACCGACCACAAGATAGTCCAGCGTCTTGGAGACGCCGGACGCCACGTTCGCACCCGCCGCTTCCGCCATTCTGCGGTATTCATCACGCGGACGGGAAAGCGTGCCCGTGAAAAGCACCTTGCGTCCGGCAAGTGCGCCGCTCCCCTCCTCCCGACTGCCGCCTTTCGGCCACAGGCCCATGGCGCGGAAACGTTCCAGAAGTTCGCGGTTCGACTCCGTTTCGAAAAACGCGCGTATGCTGCCCGCCACTTCCGGCCCGATGTCGGGCAGACTCATGAGTTCCTCGACGCCGGCCTTTTCCAGCTCGTCCATGTCATGAAAATGTTCGGCCAGCGTGCGGGCGGTCTGCTCGCCCACCTGCCGTATGCCGAGAGCGGCGATGAACCGGGTGAGCGACGCACTTTCCCGGGCCTGTTCCAGCGCCGCGACGAAATTTCCGGCGGAAACTTCTCCCATACGCTCATAGCTCATGAGTTCCTGCTTCGTCACGGTGAACAAATCGGCCGGACTCTTCACCCGACCCGATTCGATGAGCGCCTCCACCCATTTCGCGCCCACACCGTCCACATCCAGCCCCGCCTTGGACACGAAATGAACGATGCTTCGCATGATCACCGCGGGACAGGCCATGTTCAGGCAGCGCCACGCGGCTTCGCCCTCCAGTCTCCGGGCCGGTGAACCGCATACCGGGCACACGTGCGGAAACTCGAAGGGCGCCAGTCCTTCCGGTCTCTTCTCCAGCACCGGACCGAGCACGTCGGGAATGACGTCCCCGGCACGCTGAATGATGACGATGTCGTTTTCCCGCAGATCGAGACGACGTATTTCGTCCTCGTTATGCAGCGTGGCGCGGCTCACCATCACACCGCCGAGACTCACGGGTTCCAGTTCGGCCACGGGCGTGAGCACGCCGGTACGTCCCACCTGTATGGATATTTTCTTCAGACGGGTTTCCGCCTTGCGGGAGGTGAATTTCCACGCCACGGCAAAACGCGGGGCCCTGGCCGTGAAGCCCAGAGCCGCCTGCGCGTCCCTGTCGTCCAGCTTGTAGACGACGCCGTCTATCTCGAAGGGCAGATCGTCGCGTATGGTCTCCAGATGCTCGTAATAGGCCCGCGCCTCTTCCACGCTGCGGCAGAGACGGCCTTCGGGCGGCGTGTCGAAGCCCCAGTCTCTGAGAGACAGCATGAGCGAGGAATGCGTGGCCCACGGCTTCATGCCCGGAGCGTCCACCTCGCCGAGACTGTAGGCCAGAAAACGCAGTTTGCGACTCGCCGTGACATGAGTATCGAGCTGCCGCAGAGAACCGGCCGCGGCATTGCGCGGATTGGCGAACCGCTTCTGTCCGAGTTCCGTCTGCCGTTTGTTCAGCTCCTCGAATTCCCTGCGGAACATGAGCACTTCCCCGCGGATCTCTATGCGCCGGGGAAAAGGACCGTTGCCCTCCAGTCTCAGCGGAAGATTGCGCACCGTCCGCATGGCTTCGGTGACCACTTCTCCTACTTCGCCGTCACCGCGCGTAAGCGCCTGCACCATGACGCCGTTTTCATAGGTAAGCTCGCAGGCCAGTCCGTCCAGCTTGGGATCGGCCCACCAGGCCGACATCACGTCTGCCCCGGCTTCCGGCAGCGCCCGGGAGGCCTTCTGCACGAACCCTTCCCATTCCTCGACGGAAAAAACGTTGTCCAGGCCGTACATTCTCTGACGGTGCGGCCGCGTCTCCAGATAGGGAAGCACGGCTCCGCCCACGCGCCGCGTCGGCGAATCCGGCGTGCGCAGATCGGGAAACTTCTCTTCCAGCTCCACAAGCTCACGGTACAGCGCATCATAGGCTTCATCGGTGATTTCGGGCGCGTCCAGCTGATGATACAGCCGGTTATGACGTTCAATCTCCCGACGGAGCTTTGCCGCACGCGCTTCGGCACGGGCGTGTTCGTCCTTCACGGGGGTATCGAATAATGAAAGCTGATCCATGGTTTCCTCGAATCTGCAATGTTTCTGCCGCCGTACGGCGACCTTCTGCGGCATACTGCCACGACGTTGTTCCGAGAGCAAGCGTTCCCCCTTGCGTGCTTTTCCGCCTCCCCTTATAGTCTGCCTTCACCCTTATAAGGAGTTCTTCATGTACGCCCTGCGCATAGACAGCACCGATCCGGCCTTCAATCTTGCTCTGGAAGAAACGCTCTTCAACACGCTTTCCCCGGAGAATCCGGGCATTTTTCTCATCTGGCGCAATGCCCCGTCCGTCATCATCGGATGCCACCAGAACACCGCCGAAGAAGTGAACGCCGCCTACTGCCGGGAACACGGCATTTCTGTGGTACGGCGTCCCACCGGGGGCGGCGCCGTGTACCACGACCTCGGCAACGTCAACTTTTCCTTCCTGGTCTGGGTGGAGAAAAACCGTCTGGCCGGATTCGACGAATTCATGGAACCCATGGTCGCCGCGCTGCGCGATCTCAACGTGAACGCCGAATATACCAGCCGCAACGACATCACCGTGGACGGCCGCAAGGTCGCAGGCACGGCCCAGCGCCGCACGGGTCAGAGAATGCTGCATCACGGCTGCCTGCTGGTGGACGTCGACACCTCGGTCCTTTCCGATGCCCTGGCCGTGGATCCGGAAAAATTCCGTTCCAAGGGCGTGGCCTCGCATCGCGCCCGGGTGGCCAATCTCCGGGAATTTCTGCCTGCCGGACTGACCCGGGCGCAGTACATGGACATGGTGATCAGCGCCATGACCCGCCGCTGCGCCCAGGAAGAGCGGACTCTCGATCCCGGTCTCCGGGAACAGGCCGAGGCCCTGGCGGAATCCCGGTACCGCAGCTGGGAATGGAACTGGGGCCAGTCGCCCCGGTTCACGGAAAAACGCCGTCACCGCTTCCCCTGGGGACGTCTGGAATGTCTGCTGGAAGTCAGAAACGGCGTCATTTCCGGCTGCCGCCTCTTCGGAGACTTCTTTTCCCTGCGCGACATCCGGGAACTGGAAGCGCGACTCACCGGTCTGCGTGCCGATGCCGTTTCCCTGCGGCAGGCGCTGGCCGACATTCCCGTGGAAAGCTGGTTCTCCGGTGCCGAACGTGAGGATCTGCTGAGCTTCCTCTGCGGCGAAGAACTCCCGCAGTCCTGAGGCGACCGTCGGCTCCGGTCTCAAACATTCCCGAATCTCCCCCCGCGGGGACCTTGCCCAAAAGGCGGGAGCAGAAGCACGCAGCGCAGGAAAAACCGATGCCGCGTGTTCCGCTCCCGCCCTTTCTGTCCGGGACGACAAAGTTCCCGTCTAAAGCGTCTCTTCCCTGTAGGTGGAACCGTCTTCCAGATTCTTCCAGCGGAAAAGGCCGTTTTCCCAGACCATGAAGCTGTGGGCGCTGCCTTCCTTGGGAATGGAAACGGATCCGGGATTCATGGCCGTGAAGTTCTCATGCTGGCGGCAGACGGGAACGTGCGTATGGCCGTAAAGCAGGACGCTGCCGCGGGGAAAGGGCGGCGGGGTCTTTTCATTATAATGATGGCCGTGCGTGGCATAGATTTCCGCATGGCCGAGAGCAAGCACCGCGTACTCGGCCATGATGGGAAAGTCCAGCACCATCTGATCCACTTCCCCGTCGCAGTTGCCGCGGACGCAGAGCAGTCTGTCGCGCATGCCGTTGAGCATGGCCATGACTTTCTTGGGCGCATACTCGTCCGGAAGATCGTTGCGCGGGCCGTGATAAAGAATATCGCCGAGGACAAGCAGCCTGTCGGCGCCTTCCTTTTCAAAGTGTTCCAACAGTCTGCCGCACCAGCGGGCCGAACCGTGGATATCGGAAGCAATCATCAGCTTTTTCATGCAATCTCCTTTGCGCCGAACATGCCAGAGTTGCGGAAAAAAATCGAGTCTCCCGGCAGAGCGTCCGCAGCCGGAAGCCGGAGACGACGCCCTTGCTCCGCTTCTTTCCGCGCCGGGCCGGACGCTCCTTTCTTCCGGCAGCATGTCTGAGCTTTCCTCTCGTCAAAAAAATTTTTTCACATTTACAAAAACATCCGCCGCTGTCAAGAAAAACATATAAATACTTATATATCAGCATATTATGAATATTCTTCCGAAGGGACTGACGCTTTTTCCCTTCTTTTCAACGCCGGAACCGGGAAATCCGCCGATCGTGCATGCAGAAAAAATTTTTTTTTGTGCCGGAACCGGAAGAACCGACACCCGAATTTTCGAAGACACTGCCGGGAAATATCCCTGAACCTTGCGGGATTGCTGCGGAAAACATGGTCGCACCCGGAGTTACATCCGTCACAAGATTATGTCCGCCATTTCAAAACACGTCGATAAAGTAAGGAATAAAATGTGAATTTTATGTTTTTGCCTCTTCTCATCCCATGCAACATGTTATATGAAAAAAGCTAAATCAGGGGGAGAAGACATTGCATAAAGTAACATATATCCTGACTGGTGCTCTTCTGGTTCTTGCTGTGGGGGGATATCTGCTGCCGGAAAAATCCGAGCCTCTTCCCAACAGAATTCTGATGAACAACACGGCCGGACGTGTGGTCTTCGATCACGGGGCTCATGTGGAAAAGCTCGACATCAATTGTCAGGCCTGTCATCACGACGCGCTGAAGGCCGACCAGGCCGGTCAGCCCTGCCGGACCTGCCACGGACTGGAATTCGACGCTTCCTTCAAGGGGCACTCCGTCACCATGGATCCTTCGACCTGCGCCACCTGTCACCACATGACGCTTTCGCACAAGAAGTGGGGACATTCCCGGCACACGAAGGACCTGAACATCGAATGCACCGCCTGCCATCACGGACCGCAGATCGAGGCCACGCCCCAGAACTGCGCCAACTGCCACGACCGCAAGACGGACATGGGGCCCATTCTCTCTCTGAAGAACGCCGTGCACACGCGCTGTGCAAGCTGTCATGAGAAATTCTTTGCCGACGACAACATGGCCAACTGCGCCACCTGCCACACCGCCACGGCTTCGCGCGATGTGCAGAAGCAGGGCAGACTCCCCAAGAGCGCGCTCGTTCCCTGTTCGACCTGCCATGATACGGAACCTTCGAGACTCGTTCCCGGCGTCATGGCGGCGTATCACGGCCTGTGCATAAGCTGCCATGAAAAACAGGGCGGTCCTGTAGACAACTGCTCGCAATGCCATACGAAATAGTGACGGGGAACAGCCATGAAAGAACATTTCCAGATGATCAAGGACCCTCGATTCCGTCTTGTCTACAATGAGCACAGACCGTTCGGCATCGGGCCTGCCCCCAAAAGAGTCCGCCTCAACCGTGAAGGTTTCACCATGGTGGCGGGCGTCAAGAAAAAGACCATGGTCTACCCCGGCATGCTGCTTGCCGAACATCCCGCGCTGGAAAAGGGCGATCTGCACTCTCCCATCTACGGCATGATCACCGAGATCAACGCCCGCAGCGTGTTCGTGGACGCCGTGGATCCCGCACAGGCGGAACCCGGCACCTTTCCCGATCCGCTGGAACCCGTGGATCTGCTCAAGAGCGGCCAGGAAGGGGAAGAGCTTGTCCTCACGCTCAAGAAGATGGGCATCAACACCCGCTCTCTGGGACGCCGGACAAAAACGCTCATCGTGAACGCGCTCAATCCCGAACCGGGAGTCCGCTGGGCGGAACCCATGCTCATCGAACACGCCGACGAGATACGCACCGGCCTTGAGCTTCAGCGCCGCATGCACCGCGCCGAGGAAATCATGCTGGCCGTTCCCACGGGATGCCCCGCCCGCTTGTCCGGCATCAGGACCGTGGAAGTGGATCCCACCTATCCCAACAGCGTGAACGAACTGCTCATCAAGGAAGTGACGGGCGAGGAAGCCCCGCCGGATTTTGCGGCCGTGGGTCTGCACAACGTCTGGAGTCTCGGGCATATGGGTCTCACCGGCCTCCCGCTCACGGAAACGGTCATCACCATCGGCACGGCCACGGACTGGGCCAACTACATCGTGAAGAACGGCAGCCTGGTGGGCGAACTTCTGGAATTTCTGAACATCTCCCTGCAGAGCGGCGACACCATTCTCCGCGGCGGGCCGCTGCGCGGCGAGAGCCTCGACCGGCTGGATCGAAGCATCACGAAGGGCGCGTACGGCTTCTTCGTGGTCAACGCCGGGGAAGTGCCGCCCATCGAAGGTGACAGCCCGTGCATCAACTGCGGTGCGTGCATCCAGATCTGTCCGACCCGCATCGACCCGCGCATGCTCAGCCGCTATGCGGAATTCGGCAAATACAACATGTCCCGGAAGGAAAACTTCCGGCTCTGCATCGACTGCGGGCTCTGCGGCTACGTGTGCATCGCACGCCGCCCCGTGCTCCAGTACATACGCCTTGCCGTCAAGAAGCTCGAGGAGGAGGAACGCCTCTCGCACCTCACTCCCCTGGAGCCGGTCGGCAAAGGATAGGCACGGACCCGTCGTATATCCACGCACACCGCGAGCACATCAGAGAGAATCGACATGAGCAATTCCAACAACGATATTCTTCTTGCCATCAGTACGCCCCCCTTCTGGCACTGCGGGCGTACCATCCGTAAAAACAGCATGCACACGCTTCTGGCCCTGGCTCCGGCCGTCGTCCTGAGCCTGATCCAGTGGGGCGTTCCCGCAGCACGCGTCATGGCCCTTTCCGTCGTGGCCGCCCTCGTGACGGAAGCCGTGTGCCAGACCCTCATGAAGCAGAAACTCAGTCAGGACAACGGCACCGCCGCCATCACCGGTCTGCTGCTGGCCTTTCTTCTGCCCGCCTCCGCTCCCTGGTGGCTCGTGATCATCGCCTCGGTCTGCGCCATGGGCATCGGCCGCATGGCCTTCGGCGGCTACGGCGCCAACCAGGTCAACGCCACGCTCGTGGGCTGGGCCCTGGTCTTCGTGTCCTTCCCGCTCTACATGGATCCCAACGCCTCCCTGCTCCAGACCACTCTCGTCGATCCTCTTCTGAGGGCCAAATACTTCGGCGGCGCGGCCGTGGCGGACTTTCCCCTGCTTGATCTTCTGCTCGGCAGGCAGCTCGGCGGCCTCGGCGCCGTCCAGACCGGAGCGCTCTTCCTCGGCGGCATGTATCTCGCCCTGCGCGGCGTCATCCGCTGGGAAATCCCCTGCTCCTTCCTCATCGGCGTCTTCGTTTCCGCGTCCGTCCTCCATCTGACGAACCCCGAACTTCATGCCGGTCCGCTGTTCCACATCTTCAGCGGCTCCACCGTCCTCGCCGCCTTCTTCCTCGCCACGGAAGATTCCTGCTCGCCCCATCGCCGTCTGCCCATGCTGCTGTACGGCCTCACCGGCGGCGTGCTCGTTCTTCTCATCCGGACCTTCGGCATCTATACGGACGGCGCTCCCTTTGCCGTCATGCTCATCAACCTGCTTGCTCCCATGTTTGCGCTCATCCGGTCGCATCCCTTCGGAACCGGCCCCAGAAAGGCGAAACGGGCTTCCAGCAGCGAAGGGAGGACTCGCGCATGAAAAGCATGGTACAGATGATACTCGTGCTGTCGCTGATCTGCGGCACCGCAGGCTTCTGCCTCTCCTATCTGAAAATGACCACGGCTTCCCTCATCGAAAGCCAGGCCCTTACCTTCGTTCAGGGACCCGCCATTCTGGACGTCTTCAAGGATGCCGACAATTCCCCCATCAACGACCGCCGCTCCTTCACCCTCGGCGACGGACGCACCGTCAACGTCTTCCCCTGTCTGAAGAAGGGCAAGCTCACCGGCGTGGCCCTCGAACAGTTCGGCAGCGGCTACGGCGGCGATCTCGGCGTGGTCGTCGGCTTCAACGTGGCCAACGACACCCTGGCGGGCATCGGCATCACCAGCATGAAGGAAACCGCCGGCGTGGGCACCCGCGTCAAGGAACCCGCCTTCCTCAGGCAGTTCCCGGGCAAGGCCGTCCCCGTCAGGCTGAGAAGCGAAGGCGGCGACATCGACGCCGTTTCCGGCGCCACGGTTTCTTCCAGGGGCGTCATGGGCGCGGTGGACAGCGCCGTTGCCATCTACAAGGAACTCAAGCCTCTCCTTCTGGAGACATGGAAATAACGGAGGAACCATGAACCGTTTCATGCAGGAACTGACCAAGGGTCTGTGGAAGGAACTTCCTCCGTTCCGGCTGC
>JAXVQY010000257.1:0-6404 GCA_037303805.1 bacterium
AGCCGCCTCGTGGTCAATAAAGCCGCTCACCAGAGGATACAGAACTCCTTCATCATCAACGGGAAGAGGTGGAAGGAATATGGTATCGCCGTTAGTACAGGCGGTATCCGAAGAACCGATAACGACTTTGACCCCCAGCTTGTTGCCCAGCATCGAGGCAACAAGCGGCATGGCTTTCATCGTGACTGACATAGAAGCGTCCTTTTTTTACCACAGGCCCAAACTATCGAGGCGTGGGCTGGATGGAATGTAGCTATGCTCAGGCGGTAGATTCAGTACGGGGGCTTCTTGCTGGAATCCCTGTAACAAATCGTCCAGCAAATTTTCTTCTGTCGGGGTAGCCAGTAACGCCTGTGTCTGCTGAATCAGTGCCTCCTTATCCTTGAGCAGACATACGAGGCCCTGAAGCGTAAGAAGCGCGTTTCCTGACAGATTTCCACGCTTGGGCATATTTCCGAGGGCGGTGTCGATCATGGAGACAGCCGGTTCCACATTGGGGTCGATGAAGGAAAGACCGGCGAGCTTATTGCGCATCGTTTTCAGGGGAGACAGTGCCTTGTGCGTGACTTCCGTTTTCCCTTCAAACACCTTCTTCCAAATCTCCGCAGCATCCTTGGCGATTTCTGAAAAAAGCGTACTTCCGAGACCTTCTACCTCTTCATGCAGTCCAGATTCCGTCATGGCCAGATCGCTCTCAAGCCCAGCAGCAGGAGACACCCGATAGAGCTGCCAACTGAACCCCATCCGAGACTCCACATACTCCCTGCTGACCGTTGAATTTTCGATGATGTTGGCCCAGGAAGGATGTCGGGCAATCCAGTCGGCTATGGCAGCATCGTACACGTTCAGGAAGTTCTGCTTTTCCGTAAAAAACTCATCTCGGATTTCGCATAGCCCCTGGATGATATCTCCGGCCTTGTCTTCTGGTATCGCCCAGCCCGAAAGAAAACGGACGCCATGTTTATCCAGAAGACTGAACGCACGAGCCTTGAGCTTGGTAAAGACGTTGAGTCTGGCCGGGTCGCAAATTTTTTTGGAACCGAGAGAGGCCAGATCATCCGGTGGAAGCTCTACGCCACCAAAGTCTTCAGCGGTGAGCTTCTTTCTGGCCGACCAGAGGGTGATGTTCAAATTCAATGCCAGAATGTTGTCCAACACCTGCAAAGGCGTGTTCAAAACAGGAGTTTCCATAATCTTCTCCATTAGTTACTTATTGAAGGAAAAATTCTCTGGGCCATTTCGTGAAGAGCTGCCCGACTTGTGGTGGACGCCCTGAATCCTAAAGCTCTGTCCAAGGCGTACATGATGGGCGAAATTCCCTGTTTGGAAAGAGGCTGGAATGCGATGGTGAGTCTGGCCCAGCGGATGAGCGTGCGTGTCGAAAGAGTGACCTCCAGAGCATCCTGTGCCGAGGAGTTGCCCATAAAATTCCGCCGTACATCGTTGGCAAAATCGACCATCTTCTCCGTTACTTCAGCAGGGATTTCCGGGAACATACGGTTCAGCAGCTCACGTTCAACTTCTGCTTTGGGATAGCCCATTTCTACCAGCATGAAGCGGTCCATGAAGGCGATGTTCTGACGCATGACGCCCTGATAAAGCCCGGTTTCGTCGCTGTTGCCATTGGAGTTGGCCGTCACGATGAAGCGGAACATGGGGCTTGGCTTGACCAGTTCTCCACCATTTTCAGCAATGCAGAGCGGAGAGCCGTCGAGAATGGTGTTCAGTCCAGCAAGCGTAGCCGGAGAGCACAAATCGGCCTCGTTGAACAGGAATATGCCGCCGATTTTCATAGCCAGAGTAAGCGGTCCATCCTCAAAGACCATGTTGCCGTTCTGTATGGAGAGATGCCCGACCAGATCAGGGAATTCGAGTCGGTCATGTCCGGTAGCCTCGAAAACCGGGTAATTGAGCCGCGCCGCAATCTGACGAACGAGACTTGATTTTCCGGCAGAGGTAGGCCCACAGATATAAAGCGGTTCTGGATTTTGCATGAGAAACCAGACGATCACATCACGGCTGGACTCGTGGAAAAGATAGTTGGGATCGATGGACGGCGTGTATTCCGAGGGGGCGTCATAACCGAAGATCATAGTGCCGGAGGATTTGCCGCTGAAGATTTGACCGGCATCGAGTTGAACAGGATGAGACATGGTTCCTCCCAAAAAGAAAAGCCCCGTCCATACAAGATGAACAGGGCTTGTGATTGATGATGTTGCTTTGTTTCAGTCGTTGGGATCGCTTATGACTATGCTTCTGCTGATGCCAAGGTCGAAGGGGTTATCCCAGAAGCTGCCCCTTGTGTCGATATCCTCCAGCTCTTCCCCGATGCGAATGAACAGGAAATCGTCCCAGTCGAGCTCAGCCAGCAGATGTTCGATGAAGCCCACGTCAGGAAACTCTTCGTACCATTTCACATACTCCCACAGATAAGCTTCAGAGCCAGAATTAGTGTCTTCAAAATGCTTGTCCGCGTAAGCAAAGAAGTCTGTAATAATAGAAAACGCCTCGGACATTTTATCCAAGGCGTTCAGCTTTTCATTCAATGTTTGTACGGCTGCCTGCGTAAGAACCAGTCCAACATCAGACATGTAACCCATTGTTCTTCTCCTGTTTGCTGGTCTTGTAGATAAAAAGTCGTGTGGAAGGTGCGCTTACTTTTTCATGTCGGGCAATAAGAGCAGGAACGTCCACATCATCCATTCCGCCGTCATGGAAAAGTTCAATCAGTTCTCCCGCAAGACTGTCCTTGTCGAGTGTGCGTCTGCCGGGTATTTCCGAGGCTTTGAACCGCCAATGATCAGACTGAATCCATCTGTCCTGAGTACCGGAAATATTCGCATACCATTCTTTCATGGCTGATTCCTTCCTCTTGATTTTCTCCTCTAAAATTGCACACTCCGATTTCCAGGTCTCCAGCTCCTCAAGTTCAGGGGAAAGCTCTGGGTGATCATTTCCTATGAACTTCGGACAGTCGGCATTCCAGAGGCAATGTTCACATAGGGGATTGAAACCGCTTGTTGTTTTGAGGGAAGATGCGTCGAGAGTGCCGTCCTTTACCTGGTGAATCGTACTCCAAAATTCCTCTGCTTTTCCAAGTACAGCATCCATCATTCCTGCATCTGACACATAAGGACCGAAGACTTTTGCATCCGTCATAGAGAGACACAGGACCCAGGCTTCGATATCTACCTCTTCCCACTCATACGGCAAATTCAAGTTCCAAAGATTCCGGGCTATTTCAGGAAAAGTCATGTCGCGAAACCGACACTGTCCAGTCTCCTTCCTGACACTGAAAACCGGCTCTTCCCAGTAGCGCGTCAGCAATCCTACTTGTCCATACACCTGGGTTTCATAGGTAGCGTACAGGCAATCCGGGAGTTTCTGACAACTCTTGATTTCGAGTATTCGTACTGTAGGCCTTGGATGGTTGGAGGCGAGCACGAAATCCAGGTGAGCTTTGATGGGCGTGCCGTTATGCGTGACGGTAATTTCAAGCTGACGAACCAGAGGCAGTTCCAGAGTCTTGAGTGCGTCGGCAATCCCATCCTCGAACTAATGTCCTCTCTGCATGGTGAGAAGATGCTTGAGGTTATAGGTACTGTTCTGGGGATGGAGCTTGTTCATGATGGCCATACGGGAACAGGTCATGTAGCTTCCGATGTCGCTCATGCCGATATACTTATCCCGATTTCCAAGCTGAGTCCGAGTGTTCCTGTTTGCGTATAAGTCTAGTCCATGGGTGATAATTTCGAGCAGTTTTTGGCCACGAGTATCAGGTTCCATAGCCGATCTCCCCTAAAAGAAGAGCTGCCCCGGTGAAGGACAGCTCTTCTGACAAGTCGAAAGAAAAATTATGCAGCATCATCATACTTCCACCAGATACGTTGCTGCGAATCCCACTTGAACCCGGAAGCCCTGAGCAGCTCCTTTTTCTCCAAGGTTTTTCCAGACGCCACGATGCATCTTCTTCCGTCCTCAGCCTGAACCGTCCTGAAGTTCACGCCGTCGATTTTTGGCAGATTTTGGTGAAGCGATACGGGGCGATTTGAGGCATCTAAAATTTTGTTCGTGGATGAAGAGTTGTCTGATGCCACTTTTTGTCTCTGTGTGGCTTCTACGGGCCTTATTCGTGTTTTGGCATGTTTTGGCGTCATCGAGGCTGCATTTCCGTCATCATCTTCCGTCACGATACCGAGGATGGCGCACAGAGAATACCTCCGGGCATAGGTGATGGCGCTGCCCATTCCCTGTGGATCATTTTTCGTCAGAGGGATGATGGCTGTGCTGGAAATCCATTGACCAGATTCCGCATGTATAAGCCTTGTTTCTAAGCCGATATGCCCTGTCCCGAGTTCTACAGGAGCAGGACATGGGAGCTGCGTGAGCCAAATACCTTGGGAAGAAAGAAGGCTGCGGCAGGATTCCATGACAGAGTTGAGGGTGGCGTATTCGTTGCCTATAAACGGATTTTTGGCGTCCTTTATGGCTGGTTGAATTTGCTGTTGGACAATGAGCATAGCCTGAGAAAGTTTAGTGATATCAGGTGATTGAGTCATAAGACCTCCTGAGTAATAAAAAAGAGAAGTACAGACAGTAAGCCTGTACTTCTCTCTCTATTGTTTTCTTGTCGCAATATATATCTGTTTTTATATGATTTACTGTAGGTAGTATTTATATTGTCCTCGTTTGTTTACCATAATCCCTTTTCGATACACATATTTTTTACAAAAATATTTTCATTTCCCTGTATGAATTCGATTCGTTTGGCTCGTGTACACTCCCATTCATCGACTGGATACATATTACTCCAAGCCTCAAAAAGTCTTCTTTGCTGACGACTTAGACTGTATTCCTTGTACTCTTTATCCATATAAAGAGCAGCACGGGCTACTTGACCTTTAGCTCTATCCGGTGGTTCGAACCTATTACCATCTATTTTTGCATCACACGTTCCAAAAGCAGATTGAACTCCAGGTAACTCTGAGTATTGCTTATTGCTTCTCGCTGCATTGACAGACCCGACTGCTGGAAACAAATTGTACATGTCAGATTGCATATATCTATATGTTTTATTTACTTTTTCTGCACATTTTCGTCCTTTGAAACTTTTACCTTTATTGTCTACACAAAGGGGATGACCTTCGCGCCATTCAGTAAAAGCTCTGCCAAAGTTTTCAGCAGGCACACTATGTTCCCACTCAATTTTATATGATCTTTTTTGATGTTTCTCTGCGTAAGAAAAGGTAAACGGGGGCGGAGATCTGCCGGAAAAATAGCTGTTTTGGGTCTGCTGAAGAGAAACGGGAGAGTCTATACAGCAATTATTCCCGAGGCCCGAACGGAACCACGCTCTGCCCCACAAATTTTACGGCTCTACGTCAAAAACAGGGACAAAGATTTTCCAGGCGGCCATTTCGAGGTTATTTTTCGCATCCATTGTTACTTGCCAGTTTGGCTGTAGGGCATACGCCGATAGGTTCCATCCAGGATAATATTTTTTGCAACGAATTTTTCTCCTCGGCTAAACCAGACGTATCCCCCTTTTTTGAATACTTTTGTGGTAGTGACCGTAGCCTGGCCGCTTTTGATGGTGAAATGCAGTTGGATGTCCCTAGCGTTGCTTTCTTCGGCAGCTTGCGGATGATACACCGCCGTAGTGCTGAAACTATCGCTTACTGTAGCTGCTTGAGCCTGGCTCCACCCGAAACTTTGCGGCGTGTCTGTCTGCCATACGGCAATTTCCATGCAGTAGCAGCCGTTTCCATCCCGGCTAATGGTCAGATAGCCATCATCCCCCTGACGCCCGATCAGGCGGTAGAATCCCTCAAGAGGATTGGGCGTGCCCGCAACCCGTTCCGAGTCCGCATTGCTCACCATTTCTTCCATAATCAAGATGCGTTCCGCCAAAGCCTGAGCACAGGTCAAGGCGGCGTTTTTCCCTGCAGGTTCGGCATGCTTCACACTTTCGTCAATGGCCGCATCATTTTCTTTCTCCAATATTTTGTATGATTCTTCGGGTAATGCGTCATAGGCTCTCTGAAGCCCGATTTCGTAACGGTCATACATTGTGCGGTAGGCATCATTATCTTGATACCATGCCTCATGCTGCTGCGGCAGAGCGAAAGCGAACGGGCATAGACAAAAAGACGAGAGGACAAGAAAGAGAAAAGGTATGGCTTTAGGCATTGTCTACTCCTTTATCAGGTTGCATAGGTTGGCATTGTTCCGAAACAGATACAAAGCTACTCTTTGAATTGTGTTTTCAGGCTCACAATAGCCAAAGTGTCCTTTCCTTTCCAGGTATGAGGTTTGGCTAGGGCGGTAATGTTGCCTAGAATGTCCTTTTTGCCGTCCGCGTTGTAGACTATGCCTTTCATCTCAATCAACCCATCCGTGCGTTG
>JAXVQY010000258.1:0-4693 GCA_037303805.1 bacterium
TGAAGTGTATCGTTGGCAGCACCACAACGGCAGCATGAGTCGCGCAACAGTGAGTAATCTGCTTCTGCGCACCCTGCTGACGTTGCGCTTGCCTCTCAGGTTCGTGCTGGCGCGAAGCAGAAGATTCTCTCCTCCGCTTCCGTTCCGTAAACTGCGCGAACAGGTGAACGGTGTCGTTTCTCTCGGACAGCAGACCGGCGAAGGCTGGCTGCTCACGGCGGAAATGATGGAGCTGCTCCATGGCCGCATCCGGAACATACTCTGCATGCAGCCCTTCGGCTGTCTGCCGAACCACATTACCGGCAAGGGCGTCATCAAGGAACTGAAGCGTCGCTTCCCCGAAGCCAACATCGCCGCCGTGGACTATGATCCGGGGGCCAGCGAAGTTAACCAGATCAACCGGATAAAACTCATGATGGCTGTGGCCAGGCAGAAATGCACGGGAGGTCAGCCATCAACATAATAGGATAACATGACACAGCATTCTCTGCCTGAACTTCTGGCTCCTGCCGGCGACATGTCCTGCTTTCTCGCAGGCATGGCCGCCGGTGCGGATGCCACCTATCTTGGTCTCAAAAATTTCTCCGCACGTGCCGGAGCGGAAAACTTCAGCACCACAGAACTCGCCAGGATGGTGGATCTGGCCAATCAGAACGGCCGCAAAATATATGTGGCGTTCAATTCTCTTATCAAGGCCAGCGACATTCCGGCAGCCGGACGCCTCATTAAAAGGCTTCAACGCGATGCCCAGCCGCATGGGCTCATCATTCAGGACATAGGCCTCATCGACGTGGCGCGTCAGGCCGGCTTCGAAGGAGAGCTCCATCTTTCCACACTCTCCAATATTTCCTATTCCAAAGATCTTCAGACCGTACAAAAACTCGGCGTACAGCGTGTGGTGATCCCCCGCGAACTTTCCATTGATGAAATCCGCCAGATGGATGAAGCAGCTCCCGAAGGTATGGATTTTGAAATGTTCGTACATGGGGCTCTATGTTGGTGCGTTTCCGGGCGCTGCTACTGGTCCAGCTATCTCGGAGGCAAAAGCGGTCTTCGAGGGCGTTGCGTACAGCCCTGTCGGCGTATCTACAAGCAGAAGGGACGCGAAGGTCGTTTTTTCTCCTGTCAGGACCTCTCTCTGGACGTTCTGGTGAAGACTCTGACCGAAATTCCTCATATCCGCAGTCTCAAGATAGAAGGTCGTAAGAAAGGCCCTCACTATGTCTATCATGTTGTAGCGGCGTATCGCCTGCTGCTCGACAGTATAGGTACGCCCGACTGGGCACATGCCAAAAAGGATGCCGAAGCGCTGCTTGAAATGGCTCTCGGCCGTCCCGTTACTCGCGCCCGTTTTCTGCCTCAGAAGGATGCACAGATATCCACTCCGGACGAACCGACAAGCTCCGGTATGCTGGTAGGAAAAATTCAGTTTGAAAAAAAGAACGGCATGCCTTCCTGGCCCTTCATCAAGCCGCGGATCGAACTTCTTCCCAAGGATCTTCTGCGTGTGGGCTATGAAGATGAACCCTGGCACGACACTGTTCCTGTCACGAGACGTACACCAAAAGCCGGGACCTGTACTCTTCGCCTCGCAAAACATAAAATGCCAAAGGCCGGCGTCCCCGTCTTTCTCATTGACCGTCGTGAACCGGAACTGATCCATATTCTTCAAGACTGGGAAAAGAAGCTGGAAAAGTGTCGTACCGTGGAAAGTCCTCTTGTGGAATGGACTCCCCATCTGCCTCGTCCGATTCGTGCGCGTCGTCAGCAGGATTATCTCGTTCGTTCCAGTCTCCCGCAGGGCCGGGAGACCCGCGGCTCTCGTTCCGTGATGACCGGTCTGTGGATGTCGGCCAATTCCGTGAGGGCCGTATCCCGCACCGTTATGCCCCGCATTTCCTGGTGGCTTCCTCCGGTTATCTGGCCTGATGAAGAGGCTCTGTGGCAGAGACTCGTCATCGAAGCACTGCGCGGTGGCTCCACACACTTTGTCTGCAATTCTCCCTGGCAGGTCAGCCTGTTCCCCATGGATGAGGAAAAAAGGCGTCCCCATCTTATTGCAGGTCCGTTCTGCAACATTTCCAATCCCGCTGCGGTGGCTCTGCTTGCCAGGCTGGGATACGAGGGGGCATTCGTAAGTCCTGAACTCTCGGGAGAAGACTACCTTTCCCTCCCCCGTCAGTGCTGCCTGCCTCTGGGGATGATCCTCTCCGGCTATTGGCCCATAGGCATATCACGACACGGCATGAATCAGGTCAGAGCGAACGAAGCCTTCTTCAGTCCTAAAGGTGAAGCCTTCTGGGCACGCAACTACGGACATAATTTGTGGATATACCCCGCCTGGCCTATGGATCTTTCCGCGCACAGGCAGGAACTGGAAAGTGCAGGATATGCTTTCTTTGCAAAGCTGGAGGAAAATCTTCCTCCGAATATGCCTCCGCTGCGTCGTACCAGTGAATTCAACTGGAACGGCACGCTGCTGTAAGCCATCTCAACACGGGGAGTATACTCCCCGTCTCTCTCTTTTCTACAAACGGACAAAATGCTGGATACCTTCATGACAGGGCTCATACCATCATGCCCGACTCTGCTTCTTGACAACGGCAGCCGCCTCACGGCAGCGGTTATGGCTCTGCCGGGGATGGAGTTCTCCCGTTGGCCGAAAGCCGAACTCTCTGCAGATTTTTCTGTGGAACAGGCTCAAACCTTTCTGGTGAACTCAGGCCTGCCCAGTCCGGAACTCACGCTCGTTTGTGGCATGCAGGCAGCTTCCCCGAAAAAAAATAATGGATTACGCCGGGCAGAACGCATTCTACGCTGGAAAAACTTTTTGCAGAAAACGGAAGGAAAATCCGAAGAATTTCTTCAAGAGTGTCTGCCCGGCTGGGAAGTCGAAGCACTCCTGACACAAGTCCGGCAGACTTTCGGCCCATGCCTTGGCGTCGACAGCGGCATGGCTGCCGTTCTCGCGGCTCTGAGCATGGAACCTCTGCGCGAAAGATCCTGGAGTGAAGGAGTCACCGTCGTCTGGGCGGGCAACAGTCACATACAGGCGTTCATGCTCTATCAGGAGCGCCTGCTGGGCCTCTATGAGCAGCACAGCGGCATTTCCCGCGAGGCCTTTCTGAAGGACCTCGAAGAGATGCGCCTAAACTGGCTTCCTGATGAACAGGTTCGTGCAGCCGGCGGCCACGGCTGTATCTGCGGTGACTTCCCTGCCGAAGCGGAAGGCTTCCGCCCCACATGGATTCTGGGGCCGCGACGCGAAGAATTAAAAGGCTGCGGAAGACTCGTGTCTCCCTGCGGTGACGACCTTTTCGATCGGGCTGTCGGACTTCTCTTCGGACTGAGTCTCAGGAACACGATATGAGCATGTTCTTCACGGCTCTCTTTCTGCTCGCTCTTGGTATCTGTGTACTGCTCAATCTGGTCACTCTTCCCGGAAACTGGGCCATGGTGGCTCTGGTAGTGGCCTGGGCACTGCTCGTTCCCGGCAACGAACTGAATATTCTTTTCTTCGTATTGTTCATAGGCCTTGCCGTTGCCGGGGAAGTTGTGGAATTCGGCGCACAGATATGGGGTGCCAAAAAGTACGGATCTTCCAGAGTGTCCACATGGGCGGGAATTCTGGGGGCCATACTTGGTGCCGTGTTCGGCGCTCCTTTCATGTTCGGCGTCGGAGCCGTGTTCGGGGCTCTGTTCGGCGCCTGGGCGGGCTGCTTCCTGGCTGAATCCCTGATTCGTCGTCAGCCCGCGGAGGTGGCCTTCCGTGCCGCTCAGGGGGCTTTTGTCGGACGTTTTCTGGGAATGGTCGTCAAATTCGGTCTGGGAATGGCCATGCTGGCCCTCACGGCATCCCACGTATGGCCTGACACCTTTTAAACAAACGGAGCGGGCTTTCAGCCCGATGCTGATATGAAAAATACTTCCGAAATTGCTGCCATGATGCGAAATCTCCGTCTGGTACTGGTTAGAACCAACTTCCCCGAAAACATAGGCATGGCGGCACGGGCATCGGCCAATTTCGGCCACGCACCGCTGTATCTTGCCGAACCTCGCCGCTGGAACTACGAAAAAGCTCTGCCTACGGCTACCAGTCAGGGCAGGCCTCTGCTCGATGCCGTTACCATTACGGAGTCCGTTCAGGAAGCCGTAGCACCCTGTACACTGGTCGTCGGCACCACAGCACGCACGGGCGGAGCAAGACAGCAGCTCATCACTCCCCGGCAGGCAGCGACAGAAATTGCGGAACGGCTGTCTCTCGGTGAAAATGTTGCCATCATGTTCGGCCCGGAAGACCGTGGCCTCAGCAATGAGGACCTCGAAAACTGCGGGCGTCTGGTCACTATTCCTACTGCTCCTGACGCCTCCTCCCTGAATCTCGCCCAAGCTGTATTGCTCATGATCTATGAATGCTATCTGGCCCTGCCGGACACCGCAAGAATAGACGCACATCCGAGTCTTTCCCGGCGAGTCACAGCGGAGGAAAGAGACTTTCTCTTCCATACGCTTAAAAATGTGCTTATGGATATCGGCACCATTCCGCGGGACAACCCCGAACATTTCTTCCTGCCGCTTGCCCGATTCTTTGATAGAGCCGATCTTCGTCGCCATGAAATGGACATTTTCATGGGCATCTGTCGACAGATGGAGCATCTTGTCGCCACCCCCCCCGAAGACAAGTCCTGAAAAC
>JAXVQY010000259.1:0-6054 GCA_037303805.1 bacterium
AATTTTTTGACTCTTTCATTGAGTCACTTTTCAGTAGAATGAGATTCCCCGTATGTCAAGCACAGCACTGCTAACCTGAGAAAATTTTTATGAAAAAGCCTTCATATCTTATTTACCGGGCCGGGACATGACGCTGAAAACGCAAGCGCCGCAAGCACTGGTCCTCTACCCGGCGGCCTCCCTCCATGCCTCGAGATTCACCCATGTCAGCTCATGTTTGTTGCAGGAAAGATGCACGACGCGGGATCCGGGAATCTCCCGGAACGCCTGCACGACAGCGTGATCCGTGCTTCCCTGCAGCTTGAGGGTGCATACGAAGTTCCTTGCGGCACCGGCATCGAGCCACTGGTGTACCGTTCCCAGCAGACGTTCGGGATAGCAGGCCATGTCGGAGAAAAGCCAGTCCACACAGCCCGCCGTCTGGGGCTCCAGCCCGAAGCCGCTGCCCGTACAGTGATCGACGCCCTTCATGGCGGCCACCCTCGGATCAATGGGAGACTTGTCTATGCTGAACACCCGCGCCCCCATGCCCGCAATGACCCAGGTCCAGCCGCCGGGGGCCGAACCGAGATCAAGGCAGAGCTCGCCGGGACGAGGCCCGCAGCCGAACAGCGTGAACGTTTCCCACAGCTTGAGATAGGCACGACTCGGAGGATTGATCCTGTCTTCCTCAAAACGGACTTCTCCGTCGGGAAACGCCGAACTGCATGCGGCCGAGACCAGCATGGTATCATGATCCCACAGCGTCCATGCCCCGAGAGGCGATGAAGGCGCAGGTTCTCCGAAACGGAGCGGACGAGCCTTTACCGGAGGCAGCTGCTGTTCGATCAGCGCGGCCCGACGGTGAAAATCCACGGCGTGCAGCTTCCAGTTCCGCTGGATGGACTTGAGCGTACGGACGGCGTTTCCTACGGACGTGATGGGCTGAAAAAACGGTTCCAGCCAGATGTTCTGCGCCCATGCGGAAGAGAACAGCCCTTCTGCAAGCACGAGCCGCTCCTTCACATCGCGCACCCGGACGCCGTGCAGTTTGAGTTCGTCCAGCAGATCCTGTTCAAAACCGTGCGCCGCCAGGTAAACGATAAGCGGTTTACTTGACATTGGGGAACAGCTCCGCGGCCATTTCACGCAGCTTGAACTTCTGCACCTTTCCGTTGGCCGTCTTGGGGAAATCATCCACCACCGCGACATAACGGGGAATCTTGTGCCAGGCCACGCGACCGCGGCAGAAATCACGCACGTCTTCGGGTCTGACCGTCTTTCCCTCGCGGGGAATGAGGAAAGCCGCCACATCCTCGCCGTAACGGCGGGACGGAATACCGAGCACCTGCACGTCGCGCACGGATTCCATCTCCAGAAGGAATTCCTCGATCTCCCGGGGATAGATGTTTTCTCCGCCGCGGACGATCATGTCCTTGATGCGGCCCGTAATGCGCAGATAGCCTTCGGCATCCATGACGCCGAGGTCTCCGGTATGCAGCCAGCCTTCGGAATCTATGGTCTCCGCCGTAGCCTCGGGCATGTTGAAATATCCCTTCATCACATTGTAGCCGCGGCAGCAGATCTCGCCCTGCACGCCGCAGGGTACGGTCTCATGCGTCACGGGGTCGCGCAGCTTGACCTCCACGCCTTCCAGCGCGTTGCCCACGGAACGGCAGCGGTGCTCGTCGCTTTCCGTGATGCCGGTCATGGTGATGACGGGCGAACACTCGGTCAGGCCGTAGGGAATGACCACAGCCTTCAGGCCCATGGCTTCCATGACCTGCCGGATGAGAGGTTCGGGACAGACGGAACCGCTCATCAGACCGAAACGCAGACTGGAAAAATCATACTGGCTGAAGCGGCGATGCCCCAGCATGGAAATATAGGTGGACGGCACACCGTACACGCCGGTGCATCGTTCTTCCTGGACGGCGGCCATGACCCTTTCGGGGGAAAAGGTTTCCGTAATGACCATGGTCGAGCCGTGACTCACGCAGGCAAGCACCCCCACCACGCAGCCCAGACAATGGAACAGCGGAAGAGGAATGATGACGCGGTCGTTTTCGGTCAGCTCCTCGCGCTCACCCACACAGTACCCGTTGTTTCCGATGCCCACATGGGTAAGCATGACGCCCTTGGGAAATCCCGTGGTGCCGGAAGTATACTGCATGTTGACCACATCATACGGCTTGACGAGAGCCTTGCGCGCCTCGTATTCGGCGTCGGAAATCTCTCCGGCCCGTTCCAGAATGGCCGACAGCGGAAGAATGCCCGGATGCGGGATATCCTTCAGACTCATGACCCGGCGCAGACGAGGAAACTTGTCGCAGTGCAGTTCCCCCTCATGCTGATCCTTGAGATTGGGTATGACGCGATAGAGAGCCGACACATAATCATAATCAAGAAAGCCGTCGATGCAGAAAAAATTCTCGCATTCCGACTGACGGATGAGATACTCGAGTTCGCTGTCGCGGTAATTGGTGTTTACCGCCAGAAGCGTGGCTCCGATGCGGGCGGCGGCAAACATGAGCGTCACCCAGTTGGGGACGTTGGTGGCCCACAGGGCAATCTTTTCGCCGGGCTGCACGCCCAGAGCCATCAGGCCCCGTCCGAGCCTGTCCACAGTGTCGGCAAACTCGCTCCAGGTCTGCCGGTAATCGTGTCCCACATAAACAAGGGCTTCACGATCAGGGAATCGCCCGACGGTTTCGTCCAGCATCTGGCCGAGGGTGCGTTCCTGCAACTTAAATTCTGACATATTCCGTTCCTTTATATCAGTGCGCGGAAAACCGGGGCCATCGGCCGGAAGCCGGAAAGGCCGCGCCATGGGAGCAAACCTCGATAGGGAGGTTCCCCGGCGGAGTCTGCCGTTTCCGTATCCCCCTTTGACGGGGTGAGATGGAAAAACCTCTCCCGGCAGCATCCAAGGCGGATATCTTATGGTATTGCGTACGCTTTCTCAAGGAAAAATGCGGCATGTCCCCGCCGTAAACCGCCCGGAGCTTTCCTTTGACGGCCGCGGGAGCTATACTCCCGTGCGGAGGAAAACATGACGGCAAGGCATATCTACATCGTGACCGGACAGGTACAGGGCGTGGGATTCCGACCCTTTATCTACAGAGAAGCCTCGAGGCTGGGACTGACGGGCGTGGTGGGCAACACGCCGGACGGCGTACGCATAGAAGTGCAGGGGGAAAGGGCCGCCCTTGATCTTTTCGCCGGTTTTCCCGACCGCGTCCCCCCGCTGGCCCGCATTGCCTCACTGAACAGGCAGGAAGCCGCTCCCGTCCCGGATGAGCGGACCTTCCGCATCGAGATGAGCCGCACAGGCTCCCATCGGGGGCACAGCGTGCTTGTCAGTCCGGATGTCGCGCCCTGCAACGACTGCCTGGCCGACATGGCCGATCCGGAAAACCGCCGTTTCGGCTACGCCTTCACAAACTGCACGAACTGCGGCCCGCGCTACACCATCACGCGATCCATTCCCTACGACAGACCGGTGACCAGCATGGCCTGCTTCCCCATGTGTCCGCCGTGCGCCGAGGAATATCACAACCCGGCCGACCGCCGTTTTCATGCCCAGCCCGACGCCTGTCCGGACTGCGGCCCCGTGCTCTGGCTGGAAGGCGAAGCATCCCTGCTGTCGCGTCTTTCCGACGCCTGCGCCCGGCCTTCAAAAAATCAGGAGAGGCAGCTCGCTCTGCATGCGGAGCGGAAACAGCGCTACGGTCTGCCGGACAACGTCATCATGGGCAACAGAGCCGTACCCGTGCTGCTTGCCGCGCTCAAAAAAGGCTACCTTGCGGCCGTGCGAGGACTCGGCGGATTTCATCTTGTCTGCGATGCGCAACACCCCGGAACCGTTGCAGAGCTGCGTCGTCGCAAGGCCAGGCCTCACAAGGCGCTGGCCGTCATGGTTGCCGACCTGACGACGGCACGCCGTTTCGCCTACCTCGGAAAGGACGCCGAGAAGAAACTTCTCTCCCCGAGACGCCCCATCGTCATCTGTCCGAGAAAAACAAGGACTTCGGAATCAGACGACATTCTTCCCGACATCCTTGCCCCGGATACCTCGAGCATAGGCCTGATGCTGCCTTCCACGCCCCTTCATTATCTGCTGTTTCACCCGGAATGGGCAGGAGGGAGCCGGGAAGATGCCCTGCCCGCGCTGGTCATGACGTCGGGCAATCCTCACGGTGCTCCCCTCTGCCTCGGCAACAGAGAAGCCCTGGAGCGACTCGGTCAGATGGCCGATATCTTTCTCCTTCACGACAGGGATATTCTCGTGCGCGTGGATGATTCCGTGCTTTTCCCTGCGGGGGACGAGAATGTTCCCGGACCGAAAGCCCCCGCGCTCATGGTGCGTCGTGCCCGCGGCTTTGTTCCCGAACCGGTTCCTCTGCCGGAACGCCCGTTTCTTTCTTCCGGGGACTCGGTCTTTGCCGCCGGCGCGGAGCTCAAGCATGCCTTCTGCCTTACCCGCGGCCCGGAAGCCTTTCTGAGTCAGCACATCGGTGATGTAAGCAGACCGGAAAGCCTCGCCTTTTTCGAGGAAACCCTGCAACACCTGCTCGGTCTCCTGGAAGTGGAACCCCGCATCGTAGTACGCGACCTGCATCCGGACTACCTTTCCAGCCGTCTTGCCGACGATTTCGCCCGTGAACGCGGCCTGCCGGAACTTCAGCTCCAGCATCACGTCGCCCACGTCTGCGCCGTCATGGCGGAACACCGCATCACGACTCCCGTACTGGGACTCGCTCTGGACGGCTCCGGACTCGGCGACGACGGCACCGTCTGGGGCGGGGAACTGCTGCTGGTCCAGCCCGGCACATGGCAGAGACTGGGCCGCTTCTCTCCCTTCGCCCTTCCGGGCGGAGAAGCCGCCATACGCTCGCCGTGGCGCACGGCCCAGGCTTTATGGAGGGCGGCGGATCTGCCCGACGTCGACCGCCCGTGGCTTGCCGGATCACCGGAACGGGAAAAACTCGCCCCCATGGTGGACGAGCTGCTCCGACGCAACATACGCTGTCTGCAGACCTCAAGTTGCGGTCGCCTTTTCGACGCCGTTTCCGCCCTGTGCGGACTGTGCTTCGACATCACCTACGAAGGACAGGCCGCCATACGCCTCGAGGAAGCGCAGGACAGGAACGAAACCGGCGCCTATGCCCTGCCCGTTCAGGAAAAAAACGGTCTCCTCGAAGCAGACGTAACAACGCTCTTCCGACAGGCCTGTCATGACATCGCCGAACCCGGACGGCTCGCCCGGCGCTTTCACCGGGGACTTGCCCGGGGGCTTGCCCGCTGGGCGCGTGCAGCCGCCGATCAGACCGGCATCGTCGACGTCGCGCTGTGCGGCGGCGTATTCAACAATCGCACCCTTCTTGCCGAACTGCCCGAAGAACTGCGCCGCCTCGGACTGACGCCTCTGCTGCCCTCAAAGCTCCCCTCGGGCGACGGTTCCATCGCCCTCGGTCAAGCTCTGTGGGGCGACTGGTTTCTCGGCTCATGACGAAAGAACGCTACCTTCTGTCCCGCCCATCCGTCCGACACGCCGCACCGTATCGGACCGCCTGCCGCGGGCTTGCACCGCGGGCTTCTTGACTATATGAAGATAAACGGATATATTACATCGATAAAACTTGATATTTCTTATATTTCAGAAGGTTATGAAAGCTCTTCGATATCTCAAAGCCCTTTCGGATGAAACGCGCCTCCGTCTGGCGCTGGTCCTTTTTCACTACGAACTGTCCGTCAACGAGCTGGTTTCGCTTCTCAACATGGGGCAGTCGCGCATATCGCGACATCTCAAGATTCTGACGGAAGCAGGACTGCTGCAATCTCGACGTGACGGTCTGTGGGTGTTCTACTCTGCGGAAACGGAGGGAGAAGGGCATGATTTTCTGAAGAGCGTCATAGCCTTCATGCAGGATGACGACGCCTGCCGTGCCGATCTCGACATGGCTTCGCGCATCATCGAGGAGCGTGCGCTGAAGACACGGCAGTTCTTCAACGAAATTGCCGACGACTGGGACGAAATGAACCGGGAGATTCTCGGAGACTTTTCCCTGCCGG
>JAXVQY010000260.1:0-8316 GCA_037303805.1 bacterium
TAACCTCTTGAATTCATGTGGTGGAGATGAAGAGATTTGAACTCTCGACCCCTGCCTTGCGAAGGCAATGCTCTCCCAGCTGAGCTACATCCCCATTGTCGGATCACGTCGACGGGACAGACTTTAGAGAAGCGAGACAGGAATGTCAAGCGTTATCTGCGGAGATATGAAGAATAAAGGCGGCATTCTGGGGAGAGACACGGCCGACTTTTTCTCACATTTATATGGGAGAGGATGAGACCGGAAAACGCCGTGAGCATCATGATGGAGGGAAAATATGTTTTCGCTTTGGCAACGATGAGGAGTGCTCGATGTTTTTTGATCGGCAGGGGCTTTTACAGATGAAAATATCGGAACTGAAGAAATATTATTATGGAAGTATCTGATGATTGACGGTATGTTTTTCAGCAGGTGAAAGGAGGAAATATGAAAACAAAACTTTTTTTGGGAATATGCGGAAGTTTGCGGGAAAAGTCACGGAATATGGGGATGCTGCGATGCGCCCGTGAAAATATGCCTGAAGGCGCGATGCTCGAGTTGGCGGATATTTCCGAATTGCCTTTTTACTCGGAAGACAGGGTGAAGAGTGAGTTCGTGAAAGAGTTTATTGAAAAAGTACATCAGGCGGACGGTTTTGTGTTCGCCGTCCCCGAGTATAATTATTCCGTGGCGCCGGCTTTAAAAAATGCCCTGGACTGGGCTTCCCGGGAACCCGGGGAGATCCTGGCAGGAAAACCGGCGGCCATGATGGGAGCAGGTGGAGGTATGGGGACTTCCCGTGCCCAGTATCATTTGCGCCAGACGTGTGTTTTTCTTGATCTGCGGGTCTTGAACAAGCCGGAAGTTTTTGCAAACGCCTTTTCCGAGGCTTTTCGTGACAACGGAGATGTCTCGGATTCTCCGGAAGGAAAGAAACTTAGAGACAACATCAGCATGCTGATGAAGACTCTTTATGAGCGCTCTCAATATTGAGAAGGAAACTGTGCCGGATCGTTATCCGATGAAGCCGTGCTGTCGTATCCGATCCGGCAAGCTGTCCGCCATGTCGGTACGGTTGCCTGATGCCGGAGGATATGTCGTTTTTATTTCCGTGTCGCCTATGCGGAGACGGGAGGATTACGTTTCCCGCTGAGTACAGTGATGCTGATTCTGATGACGGCAGTCTTTTCCAGCATGTCTCCCTGAACAGGCAGCTTGCAGTTGCTGCGATATTTTTTTGCCAGAGCGGAGAGTGCGGCCTGTTTTTCTTCTCTGTTCAGGACCGGTTCGGCAAGACCTTGTCCACATATACTGTTATAGCGGGTCGTCGCATGTTCTCTGTCGATTTCGAGCACTTCATAAACAGAAAAGCCTATTCGAGGATTTTTCTGCATACACTGAAGTTTGTATCCTTCCTGGGCACAGTGAAAATACAGATTTCCGTCCAGAAAAACGAAGTTGACGGGCAGGGCATAAGGATATTCCTCAGCATGGAAGGCAAGGGTGATGACTTCCGCCTTCTGGAGAAGGGTGTTGAAAAATATCGGATCGGAGCATTCCCGTTCTTTGCGCAGCATGAGGTCCCCTCCTGAAAAAAATACGTATACATGCAGTGACCTCACTTTTTTGAAAGAAGGTCGACTTCTTGTCAATAATCTTCCGGCGGCCGTCTTCGTTCCGAATTCATGAGGCAGAATCGATTGAAAACAATATCCGTGTGCTCTTTCGTGTCTGATTTGTACGGAAAGGGCAGCAAGATTTTCCTGATGAAGCCTTGGATTCGGATACGATGACCGGAGAGCATGGACACTGCGGCAAGTCGATCAGGATTTGTATGTTTCTAAGGAAAGGAAGATAATGGACGATTTTCATGGTCCGGTTTTCGTGACCGACCTGTGATTATTATTTGAAAAGATGGCCTGTGCCGTCTGTATGGAGGAATATTGATGATCGGAGCCATCGTCGGCGACATTGTGGGTTCGCGCTTTGAGTGGCGGAATATAAAGAGCAAGAAATTTGAGTTGCTGACTCCTGAATGTCATATTACGGACGACAGTGTAATGACATTGGCCGTTGCCCGGGCGATTCTGGACTGCACTGACGGGTGGGAGAAACTTTCAGAAAATGCTGTTGATTCCATGCAATATTTCGGTCGGAGGTGGGCACGAGGCTGCTACGGTGGACGTTTTTCCCGCTGGCTGGACAGTACCGACCCTCATCCGTACGGAAGTTTCGGAAACGGATCCGCCATGCGTGTGAGTCCGTGTGCGTGGGCAGCGTCCTCCATGGAAGAGGCTCTGGACATGGCAAGACGTGTTACCGTCGTGACGCATGATCATCCTGAAGGGATACGCGGGGCGGAAGCGGTCACGGCCGTCATCTGGCTGGCCCGGCAGGGAAAGAGCAATTCTGATATACGGAGCTGCATGGAAAGCTCCTGGTACAGTCTGAATTTTACCCTTGAGGATATACGGGAGAGCTACGCCTTCGATGTATCCTGTCAAGGTTCCGTTCCGCAGGCCATAGAGGCATTTCTGGAGGCGGACGGATTTGAAGATGCCGTACGCAATGCCGTTTCCATAGGGGGAGACAGCGACACCATTGCGGCCATGACGGGAAGCATGGCGGAGGCTCGCTACGGGGTGCCCGACAGCCTCAGAACCCGTATCCTCAGCTATCTGGACAGACCTCTCGTTGATGTCCTTGAAGGCTTTGAACGACGTTTTCCTTCGGAAAGAAGACAAGGATAGAGCCCCGGAATCTGTTGAAATCCCGGGAGGTACCGGCGAAACTGCGGGAGGCGGATCAGGCTCTTATATATATGCCGGGACGCAGGATATCCTGTTCGCAGTAAAGTATTCCTTCCATGCCCGGATTGAGGCGGTCCGTTTTTTGTCCCCTGTGGTCTTCCAAGACATACGTGCCTGCGCGTAGACTCGGACGCTCCATCCCGGGCAGAAGGACAACAGCGTCGTCCTCGGCATTCCAAGGCGAGCGCACCTGTATTTTCCAGCCTCCGTTCATGACGGGGGCCATGACTCTTGCCACGACGGGATGAGGCCTGAAATCCGACGGCAGGGCTTCCACTTTTCGTTCCGGCAGAAAGAAGCCCGAGCACAGAGGGCGTGAAGCCGTGAAGAAAAGTTCATTGACAAGTCTGTTTATGGATGAGCTGAAGTTAAGGTCGGAAAAGCATGTATTACGGATAAGATTTATGGCCGTACGATAGACATCCGTCACCTGGGCGACGTAACCGCCGCTTTTGGTCCTGCCTTCCAGCTTGAGAGCGGCCGGTCCCATACTGATGATGTCGTCCAGCCAGCGGAGGAGACACAGGTCCATGGGACGGATTCTTCCACGGTCAGAGTCACTCCCCGATACTCGAAACGGCAGGGCTGCGTACAAAGACCGAGGTTTGCGGAGCGTTTATTGGCCCATGCAGAAATAAGGCAGTGGCCGGAAAGGGAGAGACACATGGCTCCGTGGACAAAGACTTCGAAATCCATGTCGGGAAAACGACGGATAAGATCGGACATGGCTGTTCTGTCCAGCTCTCTGGCAAGATTGATACGTCGTATGCCGTTTTCCTTCCAGAATTCTACGGCGGCAGCATTGACGGAATGGGCCTGTGTGGAAAGATGAAGTTCCAGGTCGGGGCAGAGTCGTCTGGAGAGATATATGACGCCGGGATCGGCCGCGATAAGGCCGTCGATACCGAGTGCCGGCAATGCTTCCATCTGCGCTTCCACAGCGGGCAGATGCCGATCGAAGGGAAGGGCATTAAGGCAGTAGTAGACACGGACTCCCTTCTCATGGGCATAGGATACGGCTTGTTCGAGTTCCTGACCGTCAAAGCCGTGGCATTTGGCACGAAGAGAAAGGCTGCTGCCGCCGAGATAAACGGCGTCCGCACCGTAGAGTATTGCCGACTCAAGCTGCTCACGGCCGCCGGCCGGAGCAAGAAGTTCCGGGAGAGTATGTTCCGTCATGATATTGGAAAGGTAAGAAGTGTCATGGCAAAGTATCTGCCAGCTGATAGTTAGCCTTCCTCGGAAGGAATGACAAGTGTGCTGCTGGACAAATCCTGTTCCCGTGTTTAATTATGGCCCGTGTCGCCGAGGCGGCAAGGGAGAGTTTTTATGAAATATATTCAGGTCATGCTTTTCAGTTTCCTTTTCGCGTTTTCCGAAGTTTCGTCTGCATTGGCTGCGGGTGCCTTCGGCCTTGAGCTCGGATCTGCCGTCGATCAGTACACTCATGGCGACACGCCCGTCTCCGAGAGGGGACTTCTCAAGATGTATGAAATTACACCTCCGACGCCTGACAAGAGATTCGACACCTATGCTGTGGATACGTATCAGGGAAAGATTATTCGCATAATGGCCTCTTCACCGGATGACTCCAGTGTCGACGCGGCATCTACGCTTGAGGTCGTCCAGAGCCTGAAGGATGAACTTGTAGGTCGTTACGGCGAACCTTCTCTGAGTCTTGAGGATGTGGAGGATGCCGGTGACGATCTGCGAGGATATCTTGTCGACGAGGGCGGTTTGGAGGTCCTGGAATGGAACTTTGCCGATGCGGGGAAGACCGGAAATACCGACCGGCCGGGGGCCGTGTATGTTTTTCTTGCCGGTACGGAAAAGGACGCAAATTCTCAGGTGTCCTACTGCACTTTGTATCTGGAAAGTCCCGAGTATCCCGCCATCAGTGATCAGGCCGATCAGATGGAACAGGGGGAAGAGAGCAATCCGTAAATTTTGATGATGAATTCGGACTCAAGTTATTCCGGAGAGGAACGCATGGAAAAAAATGCCGCAGTGATACGACGTGCCTGGGGATGTCTTCTCGGACAGATTGCCGGGGATTCCCTCGGCAGTCAGGTGGAATTCAAGGATGGGGAAACAATCAGAAGTCTCTATCCTGCCGGTATGGATGATCTGGAGGGCAGCACGTTGTATCGCACCTTGCCCGGTCAGCCTACCGATGACTCGGAAATGGCTCTGGCTCTGGCGCGTACTCTTGCGAAGGAAGAATGTTTCTGTGCCGGGAGCATAGAACATGCCTACAAAAAATGGCTTGCAAGTCATCCTGTGGATTTTGCTCATGCCGTTTTTCGGGCGCTGCATGGAAAACCGGATGCTCGCAGCGAATCCAACTGTGCCCTTATGAGGGTCAGTCCTCTCGGTATTTTCGGGGCTCGTCTGATTCCTGACGCCTCACTGCCCTGTGACGACGGCAGCGAGCCTTGCTGGGATGCCATTGTTTCCGATCCGGACATGCAGCATCTTGTTCGCTGGTCCATGGAAGAAGCTGCGCTGACCTGTCCGCATCCTTTATGCCGTGTTTCCAGTGCCGTGTATGTAACGGCTCTGGCGTATGGAGTGAGAAGCGGATCCCGTCGAGGGATGTGGAAGGCTGCTCAGACCGTAGCCCAGGGTCTGGCTTCGGGGCGTGATGATTCCGGGCAGATGAGGACGGCCGCAGTACGTGTCGCGGAGTGTCTTGAACGGGCACGGCATGATCGGCCGGGGGATTATCAGCATGATATGAGCCATGTCCTTATCGCCCTTCAGAATGGTTTCTGGCAGCTTCTCCACGCCGAGAATGCCGGAGACGGGGTTCGCGATACCGTCTTGCACGGCGGAGATACGGCTGCCAACGGTGCTGTGGCCGGTGCTCTGCTGGGTGCCGCCATGGATATTGATTCCTTTCCTCATCAGTGGACGGATGCTGTTCTGGCTTGCCGTCCCTCGGAAGACAAAGCCGGAGTACAGAGTCCCCGTCCTGATATTTACTGGCCTCTGGACTTTATGCCTCTGGCTGAACATCTGTTGGGATGAGCTTGTCCGACAGAATAGTCTGCCACAAAAAAGGTCCCTTTCCGGGACCTTTTTGTGGCTTTGTCAGGAAGACAGAAATTACGGCCGAATCGGGGTGTCCGTAAAAAGAAAAGACCGTCTTACGGGATGGACGCGTGTCCCAGCTTTCGGTTGAAGAACTCCTGCAGCACGGAAACCAGGCGGGCATGCACGGCTTCACGGGTTTCCGCATCCACACTGTTGCATAGCGCAGACAACGGTTCTGCCGGATCGGATTCCGGGCATTCCGTCTGGAGAGCCGGAGCATCCGCATGATGCAGCAGCAGGTACTCGGAACGTCCGTTCAACAGAGCGACAAAACGTTCAGCCTGTTCCGAAGGCTTATTCCACCGCTCGAGCTCGGCACCTATGAACAGGCAGGGACTGTGAACACCTGCAAGGCTTTCCTGACTGAACAACATGGAAAATCCCGGTGAGACAAAGGCGAGGGCCTTGAATCTGCCGTCAGCTACAGGACTGTTGTGGGAAAGGGGAGGCAGCAGAGGAAGGGCGACGGGTGGCGTGGGGATGCCGCTGCTCTTGGCCAGCCGCAGCTGACGCTGGTGACTTCTTGCCACGGAATCGGACAATCTTCGGAAGAGCTGCTGACGGGCAGCTACAGCCGTATGCATCATGATGTTTTTTTCTTTTCTCTCCAGTGTCCGATGTTTCATGCTGGCAACCAGTTCATCCATACGGCCGGAAAGAAAAGGCTTGCACCACGGACTGTCCGTCGGATGCAAGAGAGAACGTACATCCTCCGACAGCGGTTCAGCAGCCATGGCCGGAGCGACCAGAAAGTTTTGTACGGTTCCTGTGGCGGCAGGACTTTTCCTCCCGTGTTCCGCCAGAGGCTTTTGCGGTACGACCTGGGGGAGCGATATGGGGGGGACGGCGCCGTCAGGGCGGATATCGGGTTCGGCGGGGCTTGTGGAAATGACCGGATTCCCTTGTGACTGTTCTTCGCGGCGGGAATCTTCTGTCCGCCCCCGACAGAAGTCGGGCCATGCGTCGGGCGTCATTTCTCCCCCCGCAAGAAGAAGACCAGCCGAAGCAGGCATGCCGAACCCCAGAAAACCTACGCGGGAGGGATCGGCCTGTTTTCCCAGCTGAGGATGCTCGAGAACAAGATCAAGTGCCGCTCTGAGCTGAAGAGCCCGAACAGGGAGTTCCCGGTCGGAGAAGAGCAATCCCAGGTCTTCTCCGTTGTCATGATCATGGGTCGGGGCGGCCACGATGAATCCTCGAGCGGCAAGTGCGGCGGCTATGTCGTGGTGCGTCCATGCTGACCCCGTAATATCATGGGACAGAATGATGACGGGCCATGGTCCGTCCATGACAGGGGCGTTGCGTGCCGCCCGGAAATTCCAGTCTCCCACTTTGACCGTTCCGGATTTACGGCGCGTGGGGTACCAGACTCCCATGTGTATCATGAGACGCTGAGCAGGAAGACTGGAGGAAAGCGTACGGTAGCCTGCGTAAATGGTCTGTTTATTCTGTCTTGCCTCGGCAGACGGGGAGAGCAGAGCCAGCGAGAGTACACAGAACAAGAGCCGTACCGCCAGTCGGCAGAACCACGGGGAGAACGTGCCGGAAAATATGGACATTCTCCCTCCGGTCCGGGGATATTGGTTACGCTTCGGGGTTTTCACGGGGAGCGGCAAAGTCTACAGCAGGGCCGGTTTCTTCATGGGGTTCGGCAGCCTTGACTTCATTCCAGAGTTCGTCCTTGTCATCAAGGCTCAGTGCCTTGAAGTCGAGTCCGCGTTCACGGGCGAGAGCTTCCATGGCTTCGAAGCGGGTACGGAAGCGATTGGCGGCAAAGTCTACGGCGGAACCTGCCTTGACTCCCATCCTGCGCCCGAGTTCCACAAGCGTAAATATCATGTCTCCAAGTTCATGTTCCTTGGCGGCGTCGCTTCCCGAGGCACGGGCATCAAGCAGTTCGAGCCATTCAGCTTCTACCTGTCGTTCCACTTCTTCGTCGTCATCCCAGGTGAAACCGGCCCCGGCAGCCTTGGCATGCAGACGGTAGGCTTTGGTCAGGGGCGGCAGACCGGAGGGAACGGAGGAAAGAATGCCCTTGGCGGATTCTCCGTCGGCTTCTTTTTTCGCTTTTTTGATGGCGGCCCAGTTTTTCATGAGTTCATCCATGTTTTCACAGCTGCCTTCTCCGAAGACGTGTGGATGGCGACGGGTCATCTTGTCGGCCCCCATCTTCAGAGCGTCACCGAGGGAGAACTGTCCCGCAAGTTCGAACCGGCGAGCCATGAGCAGGAGCACGAAAAGCAGATCGCCCATTTCATCGCAGGCATGGCCGGGTTTGCCGGAACGGATGGCATCCACAAGTTCGTGGCATTCTTCTATCAGATATTCGCACATGGAGACGGGAGTCTGTTCCTTGTCCCCCGGACCTCCTTTATCCGCATCTATCAGTTGAGAGTCTACGTTCTGAAAGCTAAGAAGCTTTTCCTGCTCG
>JAXVQY010000261.1:0-14347 GCA_037303805.1 bacterium
AGCACTTCAAGCCCGGCAAGGGCGGCGCCATGGTGCGCACCAAGCTGCGCAACATCCTGAACGGCCGCGTGGTGGACAATACCTTCCGTTCCGGTGAAAAGGTGGGCAAGCCCGACATGGAACAGCGCGACATGCAGTATCTGTACCGTGAAGGCGACGACCTCATCTTCATGGACATGACCACCTACGAACAGATTTCTCTGCCCGTGGCCGACACCGACGGCAAGGCCGACTGGCTTCTGGAATCCCAGCAGTGCCGCGTGCTGCTCTACAACGGTCAGCCCATCGACATCGAAGTGCCCGTGAGCCTCGTCATGACCGTGGTGAAGACCGAACCCGGCGTGAAGGGTGATACCGTTTCCAATGTGACCAAGCCCGCCACTCTGGAAACCGGTGTGACCATTCAGGTGCCGATTTTCGTGAACGAAGGGGATCGCGTCAAGGTCGATACCCGTACCCGCGAATATCTCGGCCGCGATTAATTCGCCGTCTTTCCTTTCGCGCTGTCGGCAGGACGTTTCGCGCCCTTCCGGCAGCGTTTTCATTTTTCGGCAGGAACATGTTCCCGGCATGACGATCCGGGACGGTACATCTACAGCGGAAGGGGATCATCATGTACGGACACAGACTGGTACGCGAACTGCTCGGACTGCTTTTTCTTTTCTGCGGTCTGCTCATGCTGCTCAGTCTCTGGAGCTACCATGCCGGTGACCCCACCTTCAATCAGGCCGTCAGCATGGACGCATCCTCCGTGCAGAACGCTGCGGGCCTGTTCGGCGCCTATCTTTCCGGTTTTCTTGCAGATACTTTCGGCCTCGGCTCCTTTTTGTGGGTCATCTTCTTTCTGGCCGTGGGGGCGGGGCTGGTCTCACGCTGGCTGGTACTCAAGTGGTACCGCTGGGTGGGATACCTCCTGCTTTTCGCCTGCATGCTCGTGACTTCTTCCACCTTTGATATCGGTGTGCACGGCATTCACGGCGGGGGGCTGATAGGACAGTGGCTTTCGGCCTTCTCCCTGATTTTTTTCAGTCCGATAGGTTCATTTCTGCTGTGGTTCTTCGTATTTCTCATCGCCATGGAGCTGTCTTTCAGCATTTCATGGCTGACGCTTCTTTCCGCCTTTACGGCCTGGGTGATCAGAAAGATTCCGTCTTTCGGTACCACCTATGATCTGCCCGTACCGCATCTTCCGGCAGCCCTCCGGCGTCTGCCCGAGATGGTTGCCGGGTTGCGGCGTTCCCGTTCGGGCAAAATACGGCCGCGTCCCGTGCTTGATATCGTGCTGGGCAGAAAGAAGGATTCCGTGGAAGAATCTTCCACGCCTGCGCCCGTGCTCGACATACGGGTCGATGCCCCGGCCCGGGAGAAGGCACAGACGGATTCCGGCATCCGGGAGGAAGATCTCAGTGATCTGCTTCGGCTGGTGGAAAGGCCGGACACGCATGCGGAGGAAAAATCCGTCGCGACCGTCCCTGTCCCTGAGGCGGAAGTTCCTGCCGCCCAGCAGTCCGTGGGTACGGAAGTCGTGCCTGCAGAGGAATCCGAGGAGTTCATCCTTGAGCTTGAGGATCCGATTGAGGTTTCCGAGCCTGCCGTTGCCGAAACTCCGGCAGGCGTAGGCGTTGCGAATGCCGTCCCGGCCGCCGGGACCCCGGTCGTGGAAGTAAAGGCCGAACCGGTGCGACCGGTTGCCGCTCCGGTGGAGAATGCAGAGGAATCCGTGGAGGAACTCCCGGAAGAGGAGCTGCCGCCTTCGGCTCTGGCCGCGATTTCCGCATCGTCGTCTTCCGCTTCTACGGAGGATTTTCCTGCCGTGGTGATGGCCGCTCCCGGAGCATCGGGAGCCGTCCCTTCAGGTACCGTGGGGACGGCACATCAGGCAGCTCCCGTTTTTTCGGAACCGTCTTCTTCAGCCGCGGCACCCGCGGAGCATAAGGACGCCGCATACGCTTCCGTAGATACGGCCGTTGCCGGTGCCATGGCCGTACAAAAGGAAATCGAGGCCTCTGCTGCGCCTTCTGTCCCCGTGGCCGTCCTGCCGAAGCGAAGGGAGCTTTCCCTCCCGCCTCTGGATCTGCTTTCTCCTCTGCCGGAAGAGGATCTTGCCAGTCGTCCGGACGAGATGACGCTGGCACGACAGGGGAATGCACTCATTACCTGCCTCAAGAATTTCAATGTTCATGCCACGCTGGCCAGAATTACGCCCGGTCCCGTGGTGACGATGTTCGAAGTTCGTCCTGCTCCCGGCGTCAAGGCCACGCGCATTACCAATCTGGCCAATGATCTTGCCATGTCTCTCAAGGCTGTTTCCGTCCGTATGCAGGCGCCTGTTCCCGGTACCGATACCGTGGGCGTGGAAGTGCCCAATGAGAAGCGTACCACCGTGCATTTCCGCGAAATCGTGGAGAACGACAATTTCCGTCAGGCCAAGTCGCTGCTGACCGTGGCTCTCGGCAAGGACACCGGCGGTCGTCCCGTCTCCGCCGATCTGGCCAAGATGCCTCATCTTCTGGTGGCGGGCGCCACGGGTGCGGGCAAGAGCGTGTGTCTGAACGCCATCATTCTCAGTCTGCTTTACCGGGCCCGCCCGGATGAAGTTCAGATGATTCTGGTGGACCCGAAGCGCGTGGAACTCTCCATGTACGCCGATCTTCCCCACCTGGTGCATCCTGTGGTCACGGACATGGATCTTACCAAGAATGCGCTGCTCTGGGCCATTGACGAAATGAACAGACGCCTGTCTCTGTTTTCCAAGGTCAAGGTGCGCAACATCACGGGCTACAACGAGCGTCAGGCCCGTCTGCGCGCCGAGGTGGAGGCCGGAGGGTCCATGCCCATAGACGTGGAGACGGGAGAACCGGAAGATCTTTCCAATATGCCCTTCCTCGTCATCATCGTGGACGAACTGGCCGATCTCATGATGGTGAAGCGCAAGGAAGTGGAGGGGAGCATCGTCAGGCTGGCACAGCTGGCCCGTGCGGCGGGCATTCATCTCATCATCGCCACGCAGCGCCCCAGCGTGGACGTGGTGACGGGCATCATCAAGGCGAATTTTCCGTGCCGCATAGCCTTCAAGGTGACCAGCAGCCAGGATTCCCGAACCATTATCGACGGTGCGGGCGCCGAGAAGCTGCTCGGCATGGGCGACATGCTGTTCAAGCCCAACGGCGGTATGATACAGCGCCTGCACGGAGCTTTCGTGAGCGATGACGAGGTTTCCGCCGTCGTCGAATACTGGAAGCGTCAGCAGCCCCCGAACTACAAGGTGGATTTTGCGGAGTTCGGCAACGACGATGCCGAGGATTCCGCCGAGGACTTCGGACAGCCCGCCTCCAGAGGCAACGATATTGTGGACGATCCCATCTATGCCGAGGCCGTGCAGTTCGTTCTGGACAACGGCAAGGTATCCATTTCCCTGCTTCAGCGGCGTTTCCGCATCGGATTCAACCGTGCCGCCCGTTTTGTGGAGCAGATGGAAAAGGACGGTCTGCTCAGTCAGGCGGACGGAACCCGTCCGCGCAGCGTCGTCCATCGTTAACCCGTGCATCCGGCATGGCCGGAAAAGGAGCATTCATGATACTCGACGGTAAGGCTACCGCGGCGTCCATACGTGCCGCTCTGCGTGAGGAGATAGCAAAGGACAGGGAAAAGGCCGGACGAGCCCCCTGTCTTGCCGTGATTCTCGTGGGCGAGGACCCCGCCTCGCAGGTGTATGTACGCAATAAGGAAAAGGCCTGTGCCGACGCCGGTATCGAAACGGTTTCCTACCGCAAGCCTGCCGATATGCCCCAGAAGGAACTGGAAGCGTTCATTGCCTCCCTCAACGCCGATTCGGATATTGACGGGATCCTTCTTCAGCTTCCTCTGCCCGCAGGTCTGGATGCCCGGCCCTGTCTGGAAGCCATCAGCCCGGAAAAGGATGTGGACGGTCTTACCGCGGTCAATCAGGGCCGTGTCGCCATGAACGTACCCGGCCTGCGTCCCTGCACTCCTGCGGGCATACTTGCCATCCTCGATCATTACGGCATCTCCGTGAGCGGCAAGCGGGCCGTCGTCATCGGCCGGAGCAATCTTGTGGGGCGTCCCGTAGCCCTCATGCTCGGAAGCCGCGACTACAATGCCACCGTGACCATGTGCCATTCCCGTACGCCCGACCTGGCCGCCGTATGCCGTGAGGCGGACATCATCATCGCCGCTCTGGGCAAACCCCGCTTCGTGACTGCCGATATGGTCAAGCCCGGAGCCGTCATCATCGACGTCGGCATCAATCGCGGTGAGGACGGCAAGCTCTGCGGCGACGTGGACTACGAACATGTGGCGCCGCTGGCTTCCGCCATCACTCCCGTTCCGGGAGGCATAGGGCCGATGACCATATCCCAGCTTCTTGTGAACACCGCGAAGGCATGGAGAGTAAAGCTGCTGCACAAGTAGCCGGACGTTGACGACTTTCCGGAAAACGCGCTGATGAAGTCTATGAGGCATCAGCGCGTTTTTTTGTCGACGGAGGAACCAAAGCCGTAAGGGACAGTGCCGGATCTGCCGGAGCCGGGCTTTCTTCAGTCTCTTCTTTTCCGATGAATGCCTTGGAAGGCGCCTTAATATTTCTGTCCGTATCCTCGTTCTCCGGAGTCTCGCAGGACGGGCTGTCGTATTTTCCCTGACGACCGTAGGGGATGTTCAGTTTGTCGAGTTTTGCCCGCAATGTGTTGGGTTTGATACCTGCCAGTACGGCTGCGCCGCGCGGACCGGAAATACACCCTTCGCACATTTGCAGAAGTCTGGTGAAGTATTCCCGCTGAAGATCGGCAAAGGTCGGCATGGTTTTTCTATCCTGCCAGTTCGGAGAGGCGGTTTCCTTGCCGGTACGGAATATGACGACGCCGTTTTGAAGACCTCGCACGAATCCTTCCGTGACGACGTTGATCAGTTCGCGCACATTGCCGGGCCAGGAGTAGTTGAGCAGTTTATGCATTTCTCCTGCCGCCAGTACGGGAACGGGGACGCCGTACCGTACCGCCTCCTTGTGCAGTATGCGCTGTACAAGCAGGGGAATGTCTCCCGGTCGTTCACGCAGGGAGGGAATGCGTACGGTTACTCCCGCCAGTCGGAAATACAGATCTTCACGGAATGTTCCCTGCTGTACCATGTCCTTCAGGTTTTTGTTGGTCGCGCAGACGATGCGGAAATCTACGGGAATGGGGGCGCTGCCGCCAAGTCTTTCCACCGTATGATTCTGGATGACCCTGAGCAGACGTGTCTGTGCGTCGAGAGGCAGCTCTCCGATCTCGTCGAGAAAGATGGTTCCGCCCTGTGCCCGTTCGAAACGTCCCTTATAGTCCTTGAATGCTCCGGTGAATGCCCCCTTCGTGTAGCCGAACAGCTCACTGTCCAGAAGCGTGGGGGCTATGCCGCCGCAGTTGATCGCCACAAAGGGCTTGTCGTTGCGGGGGGAGAGTCTGTGCAGTTCCGAAGCGAACAGATCCTTGCCCGTGCCTGTTTCTCCGGTCAGCAGCACGGGGATGTCGAAGGGAGCCAGCAGACGTATTTCCCGTGCCACATCCCGAAGACCGGAATTGGCTCCTACGATGTCGGTTGAAAAACCGCTGACCTGCTTGCGGAGGGCACGGTTGTTTTCCTGTGTCAGTTCCAGAATTTTTTCCAGTCGGCGTTGCTGATAGTGAAAACGGATGATGAAGTAGAGAGGCTGCCACAGTTTTTCCAGAAAAAGTCGATCTTCTCGTGAAAATTCATTTTCACCGGAACAGCCGAAATAGATACTCCCCTGTACCTGACCGTTGTACAGAAAATAGAAATACAGACACGGGGATTCTATTTTTACCTGACTGGTGATGATGCTGAAGAAGGTATCCATTTCCTTGCTTGATTTTATGTAGAAAATCTTGTCCGTACTGAACCTGGCTCTATGTTCAAAAATACGGTTTATCTGAGTCCTTGTCGGAGTCTTGATGTTTTTAAAAAAGCGGATTCCTTCTTTGGAAATATAGATGTGATCGCTTTCCTGACTTTCGTAGGGCGGCGTGTAGAAGAGGTAGGTCAGGGGCATGAGGTCGCACAAATACTGAAACAGAGCATTCAGACTGTCTTCCAGAGTTTCTTTCTGAATGAGGTGTTCCAGCACTCCGAGATAGGTCTCACAATGATCCAATATATCGGAACGATTATTTCTAAATTCCGAATTATGGGAATTGATTTCCGAAATATTGGAATTCATTTTTGTTATCATTTGTAACACCTTGATATTAAAAGATAAAATGATTGGCATAAAATTAGCATGAAAGAAAGAGAAAAGGCAAGACATTCCATCCCCTTTCCTGAGGGAGTGGATTTCAAAATTCAAAGCACCAGGCTGATATCAGCCGAATGACCGGGAGGACCGTGATGAAACCTCTGTACAAGGAAAAGTACCCCCATGTGTTTACTCCGCTTACCGTTGGCCGGAAGGGGCAGGTGACCTTCAAGCACCGCATCATGGTTCCGCCCATCGGCTCCCAGGGCGACATCGTCGACTCCCATCATCGTCTGAACCGTGACGGCGTCGAGTTTTATACTCACTGGGCCCGCGGCGGTGCGGCGTGCATTACCGTCCCCATGGAAATTCCCGCCAACGGCGGCCATCGCGGCGACCTTGTTCTGGATGACGAGGTGGACGGCTTCATCTACATGCATAATCTTCAGCGTCCCGTCCACATGTACGGCACCAAGACGCTGTGCGAAATCTATCACGCCGGCTGCTGCATGCTGCCCTGGCCCGGCTATGAACTCGTCAGCTCCAGTGCCTTCATGTACAACGGCCGTATGACCAAGGCCATGGACAAAAAGGACATGGAAGATGTCCGCAAGCTGTATGTGGATGCAGCCGTTCTGGCCATGCGTTCCGGCTTCGACGGCATTCTGCTGCATTACGGCCACGGCTGGCTGATGAACAACTTCCTGTCTCCGCTGTGCAACAAGCGTACTGATGAATACGGCGGCTCCGTTGAGAACCGTTGCCGTTATCCTCTGGAAATCATCAAGGCCATCCGCGATGCCATCGGTTATGACATGATCATCGAGCTGCGTCTGAACGGTGACGACAAGAAGGAAGGCGGCATTACTCCTGATGACTGCGCTCAGCAAGCTCTGATCTTCCAGGATTATGTGGACATGATCCATGTGTCCTGCGGTACCCGTCTTGATGCGCATGCCCGTCCCAAGATGCATCCTACCTGCTTCGTTCCCGAAGCGCATAATGCTGAAGCGGCCTATACGCTCAAAAAGGCCGGTGTGAAGGTTCCCGTGGGTGTCGTGGGCGCCATAGGCAGTGCGGCTACGGCCGAAAAGCTGCTCGCCGAAGGTAAGTGCGACTACGTGCTCGTCGGTCGTCAGTCCGTGGCCGATCCCTACTGGTTCAATAAGGTCCGTGAAGGCCGCGAAGAAGACATCCGTCCCTGCATCCGTTGCGACTACTGCCTGGACGGCGGCCGCCGCGGTTCCCTGACCACGGAAGTCAACATTTCCGATACGGCTACCTTCGACGGTCACTGCTCCGTCAACCCGCTGTATCGTCAGGGTCAGTACAAGGAATACATGCTGCGTGAAACCACCCCCAAGAAGGTTGCTGTCGTGGGCGGCGGTGTGGCCGGCATGCAGGCGGCTCTCAAGGCTGCCGAACGCGGTCACGATGTGACGCTGTTTGAAAAGAGCGACAAGCTGGGCGGCCAGCTGGCCCTGTATCCCGATCATTTGTGGTTCAAGAACCATGTGCGTGATCTTCGTGAATACTTCATTACTCAGCTTCACAAGAGCAACGTCACCGTGCTCCTGAATACCGAAGCCACGCCCAAACTGATCGAAGATGCCGATTTCGACGCCTGCATCGTGGCTGTCGGCGCTACTCAGAACATTCCTCCCATTCCCGGCATTGAGCATGCCACGATGGCCTGGGACGTGTTCGGCCACGAAGACAAGATCGGTAAGAAGGTCGTCATCGTAGGCGGCGGTTCCGTGGGCTGCGAACTGTCCATTCAGCTGGGCGGCAAGGGGCATGAGGTCACCGTCGTGGAAATGACCAAGTGGCTCGCTGCCAATTCGCAGATTTCCGAACGCATGAGTCTGGAAGAGCACATGGGACTCAACCATGTGAAGGCCCTGACCGAATCGGTCTGCGTAAGCATTTCCGACAAGGGGATCACCATCCGCGACAAGGACGGCAAGGAAACGCAGATTGAAGCCGATACCGTCATCGTGAGCGCAGGTTCCCGTTCTCTGGTTGCGGAACGAGACAAGTTTGTCGATACCGCATTTGATGTTATCAATGTCGGCGACTGCGACAGTGTAGGAACCATCAGAACCGCCATCGAGTCGGGCTGGGATGCTGCTGCCCGCCTGTAGTCTGTAAACATAACCTTGGGGAACGGCGGGGATCCGCCGTTCCCTTACCCCCTGCATGAGAGGAGGTTTCATGAATCTGCGTTCTGTTCTTTGTGTGGCTCTTGCTGTTACGGGTATGCTGCTGTCGCCTCTGTCTTCCGAAGCCAAGACTGTTTTCAGACTGGCCAACACCGGCGGTCCCAATGACGACTATACCTACGGCTGCAATCAGTTCGCCAAAAATCTGAAAGAAATATCCAAGGGCGAATTTGAAGTGCGCGTCATGAGCAACGGCGTTCTCGGCAATGACCGCGTGACGACGGAAATGGCGCAGCAGGGCTCGCTGGATTTCAGCCTGGTGGGACAGAGTCAGCTGAACCTTTTCATCAAGCCGCTTCTGGCCATGGATCTGCCCTACATGGTGGATTTCAGCAAGAACCGTCAGTTCCTTGAAGCCTTTGATCCGTATGACGGTGTGCTCTACAAGTATGTGGACGGTGAAGCCCAGAAAGTGGGCCTCAAGCTCGTCATGACTCTGGATACTCCTTTCCGCAGCTATGCCTTTACGTCCCGTTCCGGTGTGGAGAATCTGGCTTCCGCCCGCGGCGTCAAGGCCCGTGTCACCATGTCTCCCATTGAAAAGGGTTTTGTGAACGCTCTCGGCATGAACCCCTGCCCGGTCGGCTGGACCGAAGTGTACACGGCTCTCCAGCAGGGCACCGTGGACGGTGAAATCATCAACTTCGGTACCTTTGCCTCCTTCAACAGAGCCGAAATCGAAGACCGTTTCCTTCTTACCCGGCACAACATGGCCAAGATCTTCGTTCTTATGAACAAGGCCAAGTTCGATGCCCTTACTCCTGAACAGCAGAAGATGATCATTGATGCCGGCCGCAAGTCCCAGATGGAAGAATGGACGATGAGCGAGGAGTTCGAGGCCAAGGGTCTGGAATATGCCAAGCAGCACAATATCAAGCTCGTTGAACTGACCGACGCGGAAATGGCGGAAATCAAGAAGAACCTTCAGCCTCTGTATGATGAATATATGAAGCAGATCGACCCTGAATTCATCAAGCTGATTCAGGAAGTTCAGAAGTAGGATTTTTTATCGGGGGCAGGGAGGACGTTGAGTTTCTCTGCCCTTTTTCTGTAAAAATTTTCCAGGAGCCTCCCCATGGCAACGTTTCAGAAGTTTCTGCACTGGATGGATGAAAACGCGGAAAAGCCCATCATCGTCATAGCCTGTGTGGCAGCCTGCCTGCTTATTCCCTATCAGGTGTTTACCCGTTATTTTCTCGGCACCTGGTTCAAAATGAATGTAGATACTTCCGCAGTGGAAGAGCTCGCCCTGTTTTCTCTGATATGGGGCACCTATTTCGCCGTGCCGCTTGTCATCAAGCGTCGTGAAAATATACGCATGACGGCGTTCATAGACTGGCTTGTTCCTCAGAAGTATCATAATTTTGTTCTTCTGTTCAACAATATCGTTACTTTTGCTCTGACATCCATCATCGTCTTTCTGGCGGTACGTCTCATCCGTCTGCAGTTCCAGTTTCCTCAGGAAACACCGACGCTGCGTATTCCCTACTGGATCCCGTATTCCATTCTTTTCTTCGGTTTTCTGGCTCAGACCATTCGTGTCGTGCAGGACACGGTGAAGATCATTCGTACCACGGGCATCCTGCAGTTTCTGCTGGCCATCGTGCTGACGGCCGTACTGGCGGCTCCGCTTATGCTTATTGAGCATACGCCGACGTTCGTGCTGCTTGTGACGCTGTTCGGCGGCATGGTTCTCGGTATTCCCATCGCCGTCGTGCTCGGCGTGGCGGGCGCCCTGGCCATTCATGCTTCCGGCTTCCTGCAGATGAACATCATTGCCCAGACCGCCTACAATTCTCTGGATTCCTTCCCCATGCTGGCGGTGTTCTTCTTTGTTCTTGCCGGTATATTCATGGGTAAGGGCGGCCTTTCCGGACAGCTTATCGGTCTTGCCGACATGATGCTCGGCCGTCGTACCGGCGGTCTGGCCATGGCTACCGTCGTTGCCTGTACCTTCTTCGGTGCCATTTCCGGTTCCGGTATCGCCACCTGCGCGGCCATCGGTATGATCACCATTCCCGCAATGGTGGAACGAGGTTATTCCAAGGCCTTCTCTGCCGCCATCGTGGCCTGCTCGAGCGCCATCGGCGTCATGATTCCTCCGAGCAATCCCTTCGTGCTCTACGGCGTCATCACGAACGTCTCCATCGGCAAGCTGTTTGTGGGCGGCATTCTGCCCGGCATCATCACCGCCATTCTGCTCATGATCGTGGCCTGGTACATTTCCAAGAAGAACGGCTGGAAGGGTGAAGACAAGGAGTACAGCTGGGGTGAAATCGGTCGTGCCCTCTGGGAGGCCCGCTGGGCGCTCATGGTTCCCGTCATCATTCTCGGCGGCATCTACGGCGGCATCATGACGCCTACGGAAGCCGCAGGCGTAGCCGCCCTGTACGGTTTTCTGGTCGGCGTGTTCGTGCTCAAGGGCATTACGCGCGAGAACTTCGTCGAAGTGCTCGTCGACAGCTCCGTTACCGCCGCCACGGTGCTTTTCCTGGTGGCCATGGCCAGCGTGTTCGGATACGTCATGGCCATTGAACAGATTCCTGATCTCATTTCCGAATGGATGCTTACGCTGACGTCGAACAAGTACGTCATGCTGCTTATCGTGAACATCCTGCTGCTCATCGTGGGCGCCCTCATGGAATCGGCTTCCGCTACGCTTATTCTGGCTCCGATTCTCATGCCCATGATGATTCGCCTCGGTGTGGATCCTGTGCACTTCGGCGTGATCATGGTATGCAACTTGGCCATCGGTTTCATCACTCCCCCTATCGGACAGAGCCTGTTCGTGGCTGCCGCCATTTCCGATGAAAGGACGGAGAGAATCGCCGCGGCGGCCGTGCCGCTGCTGATCTCCATGCTGATCATGATTCTGATCGTTACCTATGTTCCGGAAGTGTCGCTCTTCCTGACCAGGTTCATGTAGAAGCGGTGTCCGTTCCGTCTTCGGGCGGAACGGACATATCGGAGAAGAGATGATATGAGCAACATCATATGTATTACGGGGGCGACTTCCGGCCTCGGCAGAGCTGCGGCAAGACTGTTCATGAAGAACGGCTGGAAAGTCATAGGAACGGGACGTCGTAAAGCGCGTCTGGACGAAATGCGCGAGGAACTGGGGGACGGCTTTTACGGTCTGTGTTTCGACATCCGCAGTCGTGAACAGACGAAGGACGCCTTTGCCGGGCTTCCCTCCGAATTTTCGGATATCGACGTGCTCCTCAATAATGCCGGTCTTTTTGCCGGAAACGGCAGAATGCAGAATGCCGACATGGATGCCTGGGAGACCATGGTGCAGACGAATATTCTCGGTCTGCTGTACTGCACCAGACTGATTCTGCCCGGTATGGTGGAGCGTCGGAGGGGGCATGTCGTCAACATCGGTTCCGTTGCCGGCAGCAGAGCCTTTCCTACGGGTAATGTCTACGGGGCGAGCAAGGCCTTTGTCCGACACCTTTCCGACAATATGCGTTCCGACCTGCTGGGAACGCCCGTGAGGGTGACATGCCTTGCCCCCGGTCGGACACGGACGGAATTTTCTCTTGTCCATAACGACGGGAACGCCGCTCTGGCAGAGAAGGAATACAGTAAGGGGCAGCCTCTGGAAGCGGAGGACATCGCCCGTACGATATGGTGGGTCGTTCAGTGCCCTCCGCACATGAATGTTAATTATATCGAGTTGATGCCTGTGGGGCAGGCTGATGCCGGTACCTGTTTTGCCGATGTGACGTGGTAGTAGTGGCGGACGCTTTTCCCGTTTCGTGACGTCGGAATCGGGGAGGCTCCGGCTGCACGGAGCGGAAAAGTGTCCCCCATGAAAAAAAGGCCTTCGTCCGGAAATCCCGGACGAAGGCCTTTCGTAGTTTTCAGGATGACGCCGTCAGAGGAGGTTAGTCTTCCTTATGCTCACGGCGCGGACGGTCGCTGCGTTCACGACGTTCGCCGCGACGTTCACGGCGTTCACCGTCATTGCGTTCGCTGCGTTCGCGGCGGGCGGGACGGGCCGTATCTTCGGGCTTCCATTCGATGCCCTGTTCTTCAAGCAGCACGGCCTTGCGGCTGGCACGGATGCGGTCGCCGTTGATTTCGATGACCTTGACCACCATGTCTTCGCCGAGGTGAGCCACGTCTTCCGTCTTTTCCACACGGTTGGTGTCGAGCTGGGAGATGTGCACGAGGGCTTCGAGGTTGGGCAGAATTTCCACAATGGCGCCGATTTCAAGGATACGCTTGACCTTGGCGTTGTAGTTCTTGCCGAGTTCGGCGTGCTGGTCGTAGTAGAGCACCATTTCCTTGGCGGCCTGCATGGATTTCTGCGTGGGAGCGAAAATGGTGATGCGGCCGGAATCCTCGATGTCGATGGCGGCGCCGGTGGCCGTGGTGATGGCCTTGATGTTCTTTCCGCCGGGGCCGATGATCATGCGGATGATTTCGGGGTTCACGAACACTTCCTCATGCTGGGGCGCATAGGGAGAAAGGGCGCGCACGGCGGGCATGGCCTGGGCCATGACGTCGAGAATGTGCAGGCGGGCCACACGGGCCTGTTCCATGGCACGGGCCATGACTTCGGTGGGAAGACCGTTGATTTTGATGTCCATCTGAATGGCGCTGATGCCTTCGGCGGTACCGGCGATCTTGAAGTCCATGTCGCCGAGCGCGTCTTCGTCACCGAGAATATCGGTCAGAACGGTGTAGTTGTCGCCGTCCTTGATGAGGCCCATGGCCACACCGGCTACAGGGGCGCTGATCGGCACGCCTGCGTCCATGAGGGACAGGCAGCCGCCGCACACGGCAGCCATGGAGGAAGAACCGTTGGATTCCACGGTGTCGGACACCACACGGATGGTGTAGGGAAAACTTTCGGGAGAAGGCAGGACGGCCTTGAGAGCGCGTTCGGCGAGGTGTCCGTGGCCGATTTCGCGGCGGGATACACGCACGGACTTCACTTCGCCCACGGTGAAGGGCGGGAAGTTGTAGTGCAGCATGAAACGCTTGCTTTCGTCACCGTTCAGAGTGTCGACCTTCTGTTCGTCGGCGGAGCTTCCCAGCGTGGTCACGGCAATGGTCTTGGTTTCGCCGCGGGCAAAGATGACGGAGCCGTGGGCGCGGGGCAGAACCGAGGCTTCGATTTCGATGGGACGTACGGTCTTGGTGTCGCGGTTGTCGATGCGGGTGCCTTCGTTGATGACTCTCTGGCGCACGAGCTTCTTTTCCAGATGCTCCAGAATCTCGCCGATGGCGGCCTGAGCAACGGGATCTTCGGCATAGCGCTCGTCGGTGGCCATGAGGGCCTTCACCTTGTCCTTAACGGCCTTGCGGGCATCCTTTCTGAGCAGCTTGTCGGGCGTACGCAGAGCGTCTTCCATGCCGGACTTGATGGCGAGATCTTCCACATAGGCGAAGAGCTCGGGATCATCCTGCTTGGGCGTGAACTCGGCCTTGGGCTTGCCCGCCAGCTTCACCAGTTCTTCCTGGGCATCGATGAGGGGCTGAATGGCCTTGTGCGCCCAGTTCAGACCGTCGATGAGATCCTGTTCCTTGACGAGTTTGGCTTCGCCTTCCACCATGACGACGGCGTCGCGGGAAGCGGCAAGCACGATGTCCATGTCGGAGCGCTTGAGTTCCTCAGTGGTGGGATTCAGCACGAACTGGCCGTCCACGCGACCGAGACGCGCACCGGCCACAGGACCGGCAAAGGGAATGCTGGAAATGCAGGTGGCAGCGGAAGCGGCAGTGATGCAGAGTACGTCGGGATCATTTTCGCCGTCGGCGGAAATGACAGTGGCGAGTACCTGCACTTCATTGCCGTAGCCCTTGGGGAAAAGCGGACGGATGGGGCGGTCGATGAGGCGGGCCACGAGGGTTTCATGGTCGCTGG
>JAXVQY010000262.1:0-7801 GCA_037303805.1 bacterium
CGCCCAAGTGGGGATCATTGCGGGTTGGTAGCAACGCAACGTGTTAATAAAGTCAAGCGCATCCGAAACTTGTTCAGGGTGCGCTTTTTTTGTGCTTTGTTGCATTCTGCATACATGGCGAATGAACAGAACCTGAAGCCCGCTCGAACCAAGAGCGAAGCAAGAGAAAGAGGCCGGAAAGGTGGCATCGCTTCGGGTGAATCCCGGCGCGAGAAGGCGACTCTCCGAGAATGCCTTGATCTGTTGCTGACGCGTAAGATGGGAGACGGGGGACGCAGCGGCGCGGAAATCCTCGCCGCCGCCCTGTTCAAGAAGGCAGCGAAGGGAAGTGAGAGGGCGTTTGAGCTGATCCGCGATACCGTGGGCGAGAAGCCGTCGGATCGCATCGACCATACAAGTTCCGACGGTTCCATGTCTCCCTATCGGCTGACGCCCGCTGAGGTGGCTCAGGAGCTTATCCGCCAATCCGAGGAACTGGAGGGTGAAGAGTGATCTTCCCCACGCTTGAGCAGTACGCCCGCGCCAAGGGAGCGGCGACCCGTGTTCCCCGCGTCATCCTGCCGTACCACCGTAAGATGTATGCGGCCATCACGTCATGGGCTGCCGGAACGTTGCCCGGCGGCGCTCGGAATCTGGCGATCACGATTCCTCCCCGCCACGGCAAGACGCTCGCCGCGCATGACACCGTGGAATGGCTGTTCGGCATGGTTCCCGAGAGCCGCTGGCTCTATACGGCATACAGCGCGGATTTGGCCGTTTCCCAGACCATGCGCATACGGGATGCGCTGGTGTCCGACTGGTACCGCCGCATGTTCCCGGACACGCAGGTTCGGGGCAACCGTCAGAACTTTGTGACCACGGCGGCGGGCGGTGAACTGTACGGCGTAGGCATGACCGGGACGCTTACCGGGTTTGGTGCCGGGAGGAAGCGTCGGGAGTTCGGCGGGGCCATCGTCATTGACGATCCCCTGTCCGCCGAAGAGTCACGCAGCGCGACCAGACGCGCCCACGTCAACGAATGGTACACGCAGACGCTCAAAAGCCGCCGCAACCACGACGGCACCCCGATCCTGCTCATCATGCAACGTCTGCATACCGAAGACCTCGTTGGGCATGTGCTCGCTACCGAACCGGGGCTGTGGCGCGTGTTGAAGCTCTCGGCGATGGATGAAGCCACGGGGGAAATGCTCTGGCCTGAGACGTTCAGCCGCGAGTCCGCGGAACTCATGCGCGAAGTGGACCCCATGACGTTCTATGCGCAGTACCAGCAGGAGCCGATGATCCCCGGCGGGGCGATGATCAAGAAAGAGTGGTGGCAGTGGTTCGATTTTGATGGGCAATACCGCTTTGACGGGATGCTCTTTGCCACGGCGGATACCGCATACAAGGCCAAGTCCACGGCTGACGCCTCGGTCATCCGTGTGTGGCACGGGACACGGAACGCCCTTGATTGTGTTGATTGCGCCTATGGGCGGTGGGAATTCCCGGAACTGCTGCACGCCGCCCAGCTTGTCTATGAACGCTGGAAGGAGCGGGGCCTGCGCCAGTTCTTCATTGAGGACAAGGCGACGGGTACCCCGCTGGAGCAGACGCTGCGACGGCAGGGCGTTCCCGCCTACGGGTGGCGTCCGGCTGACTTCGGTTTCCCGGACGACAAGGTTTCCCGCGTGCAGGAATCGGCGTGGGTGGTTGCGGGCGGCCGTGTCCGGCTTCCCCGTGGCGCCGAGCACGCGCAGGTGTTGGTGGACGAGGCGGCGCGGTTCATGCCGGATATGAGCCACGCACACGATGACCATGTGGACACGCTGACGATGGCCGTCAGCATTTGGCGCTATGCAGGAGGTCAGGCATGAGCCGTTTTCCCATTCGTTCCAGCCGCCGGGTCGTCGTCCGGCGTCAGCCGATCCGCAACATGATGCTGGACGGCGGTGGGGCATCCGGGAACGGGGACCGCGGGGCCTTGCAGCACGCCGCGCAGCGCACCAGCAACCCCTATTACAGCAACAATTTTCTGTACCGCTGGCAGGAGTACACGCGCTGGTACATGACGAGCTGGGAGGCCCGGAAGATCATCGACATCCCCGTGGACGACGCCCTGCGCCTGCCCTTTGAAATCACGGGCGTTGATACGGCATTGTCCACGGACCTGCGCAGCGCCTACGAAGCCTTTGACCTCGACCGCCAGAACCGCCGGGCCCTGATTCAGGAACGGCTTTACGGCGGGTGCTGCCAGACCATCGTGATCAAGGGCGAGGAGGACGAGATGCTGTCGGATCGGCTTTCCTTTGAGCGCATCCGGCGCGGCGATCTCGAAGCCTTCAACGTGGTCGACATGTCGCGCATCACCCGGCCCGACTATGACCAGAATCCGTTTTCGGCAGGCTACGACCGCGCAGATCGTTACATCATCAACGGCGTAGAGGTCGACGTTTCCCGGTTGGTCGTGTTCGACGGTTCGCCGCTCATCAACCGGGCGGCCATGAACATCCTCCAGAACTTCCGCTACAACCCTGCGGGATTTGGGGAATCGAAGCTCGCGCCGCTGTACGATCTGCTGGTGCGCGTTGTCGGGACGCAGCAGGCTGCTTACCACCTCGTCAATATGGCTTCGGTTCTTTTGGTGCGGACAAGCAACCTCATGGCGTTGCAGGCCACGAACAATCTCGCCATCGACAAACTGGAAGAGATTTGCAAGCAGATTTCGCTCTATCGGGGGGCCATCATCGACAACCCGAACGCCGACGTGCAGCAGCATGCGGCCTCGTTCGGGAGCGTTCCCGAACTGGTGATGTCCTTTGCGCAGCTTCTCAGCGCGGCCTCGGACATTCCGGCGACGCGGTTCCTCGGGCAGGCCCCGGGCGGGCTCAACGCCACCGGGGAAAGCGACCTCCAGAACTACTACAACATGATCGACGCCTTCCAGCGTCTGCGGATCAAGCCCGTTGTCCTGAAACAGCTTTCCGTCATCGGGCCGCACCTCATGGGGTTCGAGAGATGGCGGGCCGCGTCGAAGTCGCTGGACATCGTTTTCCCGCCGCTCTGGAACGAGTCGTCGCAGGTCAAGGCGGAGAACGCCCGCACCTACGCGGAGCTTTTCCGGGTGCTGTACGCCGATGGCGTCATCAAACGGGATGTCGTGGTCAAGGAACTCATCCAGCGGGGCGTGTTCCAGACCGGGGAACAGGTGAAGGATTTCCTTGCCGAGGAAGAGGATTCCCCGGACGCCGCAGACCTCATGCAGCCCGTTGATCCGTCCGGCCCGCTGGCGGAACTGGAAAAGCTGGCCGCATCGGGGAGGGCCGTCTGATGCCGTCGGTTCTCGTCCTCAACGCCAAGCGAACCCGAAAGTTGCCGGGCGTCCGTTCCCCGAAGCCCGTGGAAGTTCGGGCGCGCCGGGCGATTGATTCCCTGATGGCGCCGATGCTGGCGGACGTCGCGGCGCGGCTGTCCGGGCTGGATTCCATGACCCGCATTGCCGACGTGATTCTGGCCCTGCGCGAGGCGCAGGAGGTCTGGGAGCGGGCGTTTTCATGGAAGGCCGAAGGGCTGGCCGGGCGTTGGGCGCTGGATGTGGACGTCATCGCCAAGGAGAAGCTGGGGCGGGCCGTGGGCAAGGCCCTCGGCATTGACATGGCTATGATTCTGGACGCCCCGGACGTCGCGGTGTCGGTGCGTCTGGCTTCGATGGAGGCCGCCGACCTGATCCGCAAAATTCCTACGGACTACATCGGGCGCATTTCCCGGGCGGTCTATCAGTCCATGCGCCAGCAGCCGTTCCCGGAAGGCCGGACGCTGGCGGAAGAAATCCGCTTGATCGGTGGCTTCGCAGAGGAGCGGGCGCAGGTCATCGCACGGGACCAGACCAGCAAGATGAATACGAACATCAACCAGATCCGCCAGACCGCGCTCGGCATTCAAGAATACATCTGGCGGACGTCCGAAGACAGCCGCGTGGTGGGCGCGCCGGGTGGGAAGTACCCGCAGGGGAACGCTATGCACGGGAACCACTACGTGCGGAACGGGAAAATTTTCCGGTGGGACGAACCGCCGGACGACGGGCATCCCGGCTGGCCGCTCCAGTGCCGCTGCGTGGCGTTGGGCATCGTGGACCGCAGCCAGCTTCGGGAGGTGGCGCAGGTAGGGAAATGGTCAGGGCCGCAAACGGGCTGGAGGCTGGTGTGAAGGCATTCCGCAACAGGCAGAGGATCGCCAACTGGCGCGAGGATAAAAATGGGTTGCTGACCGTCACGGTCTGCGTGCTGAAAGAGGGCGTTTACCCCTACGGCGCGGACGAGTGCGAAGGGCTTCCCGATACGCTGGCGGGACGCGGCACGGTCATGGAATTCATCCCGGCGGCGGAGTTCACCCCGGAAGCCATGAAAACGCTTGAGGGCAAGCCCGCGACCATCATGACCGATGAAGAGGACGCCCACGAGTGGCGAACGCCGGACAATGCCATGAAGGACGGTTTGACGGTGGGGGCCGTGGCGGGGACGCCGTGGGTCGCGGGGGACGAATTGCGCTGCGACCTGCTCCTTTCCGACCGTGACGCCATCGAAGCCGTGAAGCGTGGAGAACTGGCCGAGGTGTCCGCAGGGTATGAGGGCGAAATCACCTATGGCGACGGGACGTTCAACGGCGAGGCGTATCAGGCCCGGCAATCGGATTTCCGGTTCAACCACATCCTGCTCCTTCCTTCAGGCGCGGCGCGGCTGGGGCCGGACACACGAATCATCAACAAAAGGACGACGAACATGGCTGAGTACACTGTGAAGCAGCACTTCAAGAATGGGGCCCGGACGTTCCGTTTCACCAACGAAGCGGACAAGGAAGAGGCCGAGCGCATGGCGAACGAGGCGGCTGAGGAGGCCAAGGTTTCCTCGGCGGAAGAAGTTGAAAACGCGATGAAGCGTTGCAACGAACTCAAGGAAGAGATCGAGGTCAAGAATGCCGAGCTTGAAGAGGCGAAGCAGGTGATCGTCGACTACAAGGAGCAGATCGACAAGCTGCTCGATCCCGAATCGCAGGAACAGCTTGCCGCCGAACTGCTGGATCAGGCCGCCGCCGAAGAAGAGATCATGGAGTCCGAGGTGGACGAGTCCGAACGCGACGAACTGGAAAACCGCGTCAAGAACTGCAAGCTCCGCGCCGAACGCCGCAAGGCCATTGTGGCCCACGTCATGAACAAGCGCGGCGTGGTCGTCGATGACAATTGGACGGACGAGGGCATCGGGGCCGCGTTCGCCGTGCTGGCGGCTTCCGCCAAGGCCAAGATCGGCAACCGGAAGCCGCGCAAGGCCCCGGGAAGCGAACCCGTGAGGGTGGGGAATGCGAACATCGGCGATCCGTTCGCCCGCATGATGGCCTTCAAGAACCGCAAGGGGGACAAGTAATGAGCGTCTATACCGGATCGAACAACGGTTTCATGCAGGCTGCTTACGTTGACCAGCAGGGCACGGCGTTGCCGGGCGATCTCGCCTATGCGTCCGACGTCGACTTGATCGACGCCTGCGTCGTGTCGATGCCCGCCGGAAGCGAAGGGGACTTGCTTCCCGTCGGCGTTGGCGTGGTGGGCGCGTACAGCGCGGACGCTTCCCGGCCCGGCATGACTTCCGTCAAGGTTTCCCCCGTCGGCGCGGACACCACCGCCGCGCAGCTCTACGGCGTGACCGTCAGGAACCAGCAGTGCCGCACCGACGGGAACAACGTATCCGGCTGGGGCGACGGCGACGTCTGCAACGTCATGCGCACGGCCCGCGTCGGCGGCCGCATCTGGGTGACGGCCGGGAACGCGGCTACGGCGAATACTGCGGCCCATCTCGTCGTCAAGGACACCACGTCCCACGGTTTGCCCGTCGGTTCGTTCGTGGGCACTGAAATCACGGGCGATACCGTCGCCCTCACCAACGTCCAGTGGGTCACCGCCGCCTCCGCCGGCAGCCTTGGCCTTCTCGAAATCATCTAGGTAAGGGGGAATACCAATGCCTATCACTTACGGAAGTCATGAAAACGTCACCGCTTCCGATATCGCGTTCAGCATCCACACCGCCGTGGACGCCGCCTTCTATGATGTCCTGTACCCTGAGCACGAGTGGTACAACGTCCTGTCCGAAGACCAGATCATGCGCGACATCAACCCCGGCGCCACACAGTACGCCTACATCAGCCGCGACAGGCAGGGGGCCGCGTCGTTCATCGGCAATGGCCCGAACGCCAATATCCCGATGGTCGCGCAGTCCGCCGGGGCGGTGAACGTGCCCGTGGCCTACGCCGCCGTCGGCGCGGTCATCACCAACGAGGACGCCCGCGAATACACGTTCGGTTTCAACGGGAACCTGTCTCAGGATCTCGGCGAAACCATGCGCGTGGCCTGCGACAACCTGACGGAGCAGTCTTTCTTCTACGGCAACGCGGACATGAACTTCCAGCCGTTCCTGAATTACGCGGGTGTCACGGCGACCACGGTTCCGCAGGGCGAATCCGGGAAGACGGAATGGAAGGACAAGACGCCGCTCGAAATCTTCAACGACATCAACAACGCGCTGACGAAGATGTGGCAGGACTCCCGAACCATTTTCAAGCCGACGATCATCTATGTGCCGCTGGCGCAGTACGCGCTGCTGTCCCAGCCCGCCGTCATCGGCGGCGTGGGGATGCTGACCAGCATCAAGGAATACACCATCGCCAACGCGACCGTGGCGGGCATCGCCGGGAAGCCGCTGGAAATCCTCCCGTTGCGCTACCTCGCGGGTGCGGGGGCGAGCGGGGCCGACCGCATGATTGTGTGGGACCGTGACCGCCGGAACCAGTGCATGCCCATGCCGATGCCCTACACGCTGCAGGCCCCGGTCCCGGCTCCGCTGGCTGCCGAGTTCTACGCCGAAATGAAGATCGGTTCGTTCCATGTGCGGCAGGCCGGTTCCATCGCTTACTATGACGGTATCTAAGGGGGAAGCCATGAGCAGCGTCATCACCAACCGTATGGATCGCCCGTGGACGTTTGTAGCGCCGGGGTGGGCCTTTTCCTTCACGCTCAAGCCGCTGGAAATGCGCGTCCTGTCCGATGAAGAGGCCAAGGCCGTGAGCGCGAACCCTTCCGTGGCCCGGCTTGTCGATTCCGGCTTGCTGGCTATGGATACGCCGAAAAAGGACGCCGAAGCCGTGAACACCGTGGCGCAGACGCAGAAGCGCGTGAAGGACGCGGAAAAGAGCGAAGTCCTGACCGCGCCGTCCGGCAACAAGGCCGCCACCGTGAAGACGGAAATCAAGGGCACGTCCACCGTGCTCGTGAAGTAGGGGGAGAGCCATGTCCGTCACCGTCGAAGCCTTCCGCGCGGCGTTCCCGGAGTTCGCCGACGTGCCCGACGCGGCGGTGGCGGGCGCGCTCGAAACGGCGTCGCTGTTGTGGAATCCCGGCAGGCTCGGGAAGTTCTGGGAACGCATCGTCATGCTTTCCGTGGCCCATCGCCTCGCCGTGCGCTTCAACATCGGGCGGGCGCTGAACGCGGCGGGGATGAAGGGCGCGGAGGCGGGCGTCGTCAACAGCCAGAGCGCGAGCACGAGCAGCCTGAGCGTCACCAACGCCAACAATGGGATGGTGACGGGAACCGATCCGTTTCAGGCGGACTACGCGCGCACCAGCTACGGTCTGGAATTGCTGTCCCTGCTCGAACTCATCATGCCGCACGGCTATGTGGTGAAGTGACATGATCTCCATCAAGCTGAACCGCAAGAACCCCGGCGGGCTGAAAGGCTTCTCGAAACGTCTTGAGGCGCTGGCCGGGAAAGAGGTCGCCGTGGG
>JAXVQY010000263.1:0-1733 GCA_037303805.1 bacterium
TCAGGGTGCGCAGGAAGGGTATGGAAGAGGGACGCATGGCGAGTTCCTTGGAGAAGTTGGCGGTCTGGAGGTGATTGGAGGCGTGACGACGGAAATGGGCCTTTTCGTTGGCCATGGAATAGGCTTCCATGTACAGCTTGAAGAACTGATTCCAGTCGGCATGCACGGCGGCGGCGCGCACGGTACGGCGGCGCTGGTCGAGCTCTTCGTCGGAGCAGCTGGCATAGTGCACGATGACGTCGGCAAGAGCATCCACCGTCTTGGAATATTCGTTGTTGCGGCGGGCGATGACGCCGATGCCGGGCTGCGTGCCGACCTTGTTTTCCAGCTGGCGGATCCAGAGACCGAAGCCGGAAAGATCGGTGGTGACGGTGGGCACGCTGTAGGCCGCGCTTTCATGGGGAGTATAGCCCCAGGGCTCGTACCAGGACGGGAACACGCCCAGATCGCAGCCGGAAAGCACGTCGAAGTAGGGCATGTTGAAGAAGCCGTCATGTCCGTCGAGCAGTGCGGGCACGAACACGACCTGGATGTTGTCGTCCTTGGTGTTGTTCAGACCGAGGCGGCGGCAGGATGTGAGAATGGGATCGTTGGGGGCGTCGTAGACCTTGTGACTGGTAAGAAATCCCGCTTCAGGCATGGAGGGATCGGCCAGCACGGACGCATCTCCGCTCACGGCGTTTTCATCCACACCGGTATGACCGCCCATCATGAGCATGAGGGCGAGCACCTTGCGGGAGGTGTTCTGCATGGACTTCTTGGCCCTGGCGAGAGCGTCGAGGAAGAGGTCCACGCCCTTGTTGTGGTATTCGTAGCGGCCGGAGATGACGAGAATCCGGGTGTCGGGGGTGATCTCGCGGCGCAGGAGACGGCTTACGGGTTCGAGCAGGCGGGCACGGTTTTCCAGCGCGCTCTTCCGGTCGGCGCTGTAGTCATGGATGACGGACAGGTCGAGACCGTTGTCGGTGATGATGTCGGGCGTGCGGCCGAGGAAAACGCGGGCCTCTTCGGCGGTGATGCCGCTTACCGTGGTGAACACGTCGGCTTCACGGGCGCTGACGGTTTCCATGGAACACTTGGCCGTGACGTTGTAGCGGTAGGCTTCCTGTGAAGGAGAGATCTCCGACATGCGTGCGTAGATGTCCACGCCGCTGCCGGCCATGGCACGGCCGAGGACTGTGGCATGAGTGGTGAACACCGTACCCATGGAGGGGGCGAGCTGCTTGAGAGCAAGAATGCCGGCGCCGCACATCCATTCATGGAAGTGGGCTATGCCGTGGCTCTTGTTGCGGGTCGCGAGCACCTGATGGATGGTGGCGATGACTTCGCCGCAGGTGTAGCTGAACAGCACGGGTTCGACATAGTCCCAGCCGCCGGACAGGGAGTCGACGCCGAAGCGTTCCCAGAGCTGTCGCAGAATCTGGTTGGAATCGTGACGGCCGTTGAAGTCGACGAGAATGACGCGCGGACGGCCGGGGATTTCCCAGCGTCCGAAACGGCAGTGCAGATCTTTGTCCTTGAGGGGGTAGCGGAGGGCATCCCAGAAAGGCTCGTCCGTCTCGGTGAACTCGGTGTTGTGCTTGGTGTCGGGGCCCAGGAGGATGTAATCGCCGTCGAAGGCGTTCATGGCCTGCTGCGCCTTGCTGGCGACGACCTCATAGATGCCGCCGACCTTGTTGCACACTTCCCAGCTGACCTCGAAAAGATGAGTGCGTGAAGGTTGATTCATGAAA